>NZ_JBFRER010000038.1:0-58857 GCF_052114405.1 Streptomyces sp. M-16
TGCGCACAGTGCGGAGCTGCGCACAGTGCGGAGCGAGAGCCAAGCACGCACTCCCCCTCTCCGAGAGAACGTATACGTGCACCGCGTGCGGAGCGGTGTCCCCCAGGGACAAGAACTCCGCCCGCGTGATGCTCGTCCGGGCTGGTCTCAACCCGGCTGGTGCTGATCTTGTAAGACCTGCCCCCTGCCAGGGGCCAGGCGAAGTGAGCCAGGAATCCCTCTCGTTCACGAGGGGGATGAGTCAAATCCTTCGTACGTACGGAGCCCCGAGAGGGCGCAGCGATGCCGCCGGGGCATCGTCCGGCGATGGTCGGCGCTGACAACCGGGCTGTCAGGGCGGGCTCGCCTTCGGCCGGTCAGGCCTTGCGACGGCCGGCGATCAGACGCTGGAGCAGGATGAAGACGAACAGCAGGCAGCCGACCACGATCCTGGTCCACCACGAGCTGAGCGTGCCCTGGAAGCTGATGACGGTCTGGATCAGGCCCAGCACGAGCACTCCCAGCACGGTCCCCAGCAGGTATCCGGACCCTCCGGTCAGGAGCGTCCCGCCGATCACCACGGCTGCGATCGCGTCCAGCTCCAGGCCCACCGCGTGCAGCCCGTAGCCGGAGAGCATGTAGAAGGTCAGCAACACTCCGCCGAGCGCCGAGCAGAAGCCGCTGACGGCGTACACGGCCATCTTCGTCCGCCCGGCCGGGAGCCCCATCAGCCGGGCCGACTGCTCGCTGCCGCCCAGCGCGTACACGTTCCGGCCCAGCCGCGTGTAGTGCAGGACCACGAATGCGATCACCAGCACAGCCACCGCGATCAGAACGCTCGGCGAGACGAACAGGTCGCCGGGCAGGGGAATCCGGGTCTGGGCGAAGGCCGTATAGGTCGGGTTGGTGAGGGAGATCGAGTCGATGCTGATCGTGTAGCAGAGGCCACGGGCCAGGAACATGCCGGCCAGCGTCACGATGAACGGTTGGATCTCGAAGGAGTGGATCACCCATCCCATCGCGAGTCCGGCGCCCGTCCCCACCGCCAGGACCAGCGGGATCACCAGCAACGGCGGCCAGCCGTGCTGTTCCACCAGCCAGGCGGAGATCATCGTCGACAGTGCGACCATCGCGCCGACGGACAGGTCGATCCCGCCGGTCAGCACCACGAAGGTCATCCCGATGGCGACCACCAGCAGGAAGGCGTTGTCGATGAGCAGGTTGAGCAGCACCTGCCCGGAGAAGAATCCGACGTACCGGACGGATCCCGCACCGAACATCGATATCAGCAGGGCCGATGTGACCAGCAGCGGGATGTACGCGCGGCCACGCGCTGCCGTGATCGCGCTCATGCCCCCACCTCCGTGTTCTCTGTCGTCAGCGGACGCGGCCTCGTGCCGCGCCCGGTCCGGGCCCGTCGGCGAGCGGCCTTGGCCCGGAAGGCGGGTGACTGGATCAGGCAGACCGCGATCACCACGAAGGCTTTGAAGACCAGGGTGGTCTCCGGCGGGATGCCGATGGTGTAGACGGTGGTGGACAGGGTCTGGATGATCAGCGCACCGATCACCGTGCCGCCGAGCGAGAACCGTCCGCCGGTCAGCGCGGTGCCGCCGACCACCACGGCGAGGATGGCGTCCAGCTCGATCCAGAGCCCGGCGTTGTTGCCGTCCGCACTGGAGACGTTCGAGCTGATCATGAGCCCGGCTACCGCGGCGCACAGTGCGCTGAAGACGTACACCAGGCATATCAGGCCCATCGCCCGGATGCCGACCAGGCGGCTGGCGACCGGGTTGCCGCCGACCGACTCCAGCAGCAGCCCGAGCGCCGTACGCCGGGTCAGCAGCGACGTCAGCACCACCACCACGACCGCGAGCAGGATCGCGAACGGCATGGTGAGCCAGTAACCGCCGCCGATCAGCTTGTAGGGCTCGCTGGTGACGGTGACGATCTGGCCGTCCGTCACCAGCTGGGCGACACCGCGTCCGGCCACCATCAGGATGAGGGTGGCGATGATCGGCTGGACACCGGCCCCCGCCACCAGTACGCCGTTGACCAGCCCCAGGACGAGGGCCACCGCCAGGGCGATGGCGACGGCGCCGAACACCGTGCCCGGGCTCGCCGGGTCGGCCGCGCCGCCGATGTGCAGGCAGGCCAGCGCGCCCGCGATGGCGACGGTGGAGCCGACCGAGAGGTCGATGCCACTGGTCGCGATGACCAGCGTCATGCCCAGCGCCACCAGGATCAGCGGGGCGCCGAAGTGCAGGATGTCGATCAGGCTCCCGTACAGGTGCCCGTCCTTGACCCGGATCGCGAAGAAGTCCGGAGTGAACAGCACGTTGGCCAGCAGCAGGGCCGCGAGCACGGTGGCGGGCCAGAAGAGGCGGTGCTTGGTCATGACCGGGCTCCGCTCGCGATCGTCGCCATGATGCGTTCGGGAGTGAGCGTTCCGTCGTTCGGCAGCTCGGCGACCAGCCGGCGGTCCCGCAGCACGCCCACCCGGTGGCTGAGCCGCAGGACTTCCTCCAGCTCGGCCGAGATGAACAGCACCGACATGCCGTCCCGGGCCAGCGTGGCCACCAACTTCTGGATTTCGGCCTTGGCACCGATGTCGATCCCCCGRGTCGGCTCGTCGAGGATCAACAGCTTGGGGTCGGTGATCAGCCAGCGGGCCAGCAGTACCTTCTGCTGGTTGCCGCCGCTGAGATGGCGCACCAGCGCCTCGGGGTTGTCCGGGCGGATGTCCAGTGACCGGATCCAGCGCAGCGCGATCTCGTCCTGCTTGGAGCGGGAGAGCGGACGCGTCCAGCCGCGAGCCGCCTGCAGGGCCAGGATGATGTTCTCGCGTACCGTCAACTCCGCCACCAGACCCTCGTTCTTGCGGTCCTCCGAGCAGAAGGCGATCCCGTACGAGATCGCGGCGCGCGGCGTGCGCAGCGCGACGGCGGCGCCCTCGATCCGCACCGAGCCCTGGGAACTGCGGTCGGCACCGAACAGCAGGCGGGCCGCCTCCGTACGCCCCGACCCCAACAGCCCTGCGAACCCCACGACTTCACCGGGCCGGACGGTGAGGTCGTACGGCTCGATCGCGCCGGTGCGCCCCAGGCCGTCGGCGCTCAGGAACGGCGTGGTTCCCGCTTCGGCGGCGGTCTCGTGACGCGTGGCGCCCGACAGCTCCTCCAGACTCCTCAGTTCGCCGCCGATCATGCGGGCGACCAGTTCGACCTGGCTCAACTCACCGATCGGGTACTCGCCCTCCAGCCTGCCGTTGCGCAGGATGGTCATCCGGTCGCAGATCTCGTAGATCTGGTCCAGGAAGTGCGAGACGAACAGGATCGCCACACCCTGGTCGCGCAACCGGCGTATCACCGCGAACAGTTGTCGCACCTCGTCGCGGTCCAGGCTGGAGGTCGGCTCGTCCAGGATCAACACCTTGGCCGAGACGTCCACCGCCCGGACGATCGCGACCAGTTGCTGGACCGCGATCGAGTAACTGCCCAGGGGGGCGGTGACGTCGATGTCCAGGTCGAGGTCGGCGACCAGCTCTGCGGCGCGGCGACGGAGGGCCGACCAGTGGATGAGTCCGAGGCGGCGCGGTTCACGGCCGATGAGGATGTTCTCCGCGACCGACAGGTTCAGGCAGAGGTTGACCTCCTGGTACACCGTGCTGATCCCGGCCTGCTGCGCCTGTAGCGGGCCGGGGATGTGCACGGGCCGGCCGCTCAGCACGACCTCGCCGCCGTCCGACGCGTAGACGCCGGTGAGCACCTTGATCAGCGTGGACTTGCCGGCGCCGTTCTCACCCATCAGGGCGTGCACCTCGCCGGGGAAGAGCCGGAAGTCGACCCCGTCCAGCGCCACCACGCCCGGGAACTCCTTGCGGATCCCGTGTACTTCCAGGACCGGTTGCTGTGCGCGGTGCGCCGGCATCCGCCCCCTCCTCTCGTGGTCGCGACCGGGGCCGGCCGGGTCGGATCCGGGTAGCCCCTGGTCACCGGGCCGGTCAGTACTGGCGGGTCGGCAGGGCGGCCGCGGCCTGGTCCCGGGTGAAGACGCCCTCTTCGGTCTTGATCCGGCGCGGCACCTGTTCGCCGGCCTTGATCTTCTTGATGAGGTCCATCAGCTGGTCGCCCAGGAGGGGGTTGCACTCGACGAGGACGTTGATCTTGCCCTGGCTCATCGCGGTGAAGGCGTCCTTGACACCGTCGACCGAGATGATCTTGATGTCGGCGCCGGGCTTCTTGCCGGCTTCCTCGATGGCCTGGATCGCGCCGAGTGCCATGTCGTCGTTGTGCGCGTAGAGCACGTCGATCTTCGGCTGGGACTTCAGGAAGGCCTGCATGACCTCCTTGCCCTTGGCGCGCGTGAAGTCACCGGTCTGGGAGGCCGTGATCTTGAACTTGGGGTCTGCCTTGATGACGTCGGCGAAGCCCGATTTGCGGTCGTTGGCCGGGGCGGAGCCGGTGGTGCCCTGCAGCTCCACGATGTTCACCGGGTCGCTCTTGCCCTGGTAGTCCTTCACCAGCCAGTCGCCGGCCTTCTTGCCCTCCTCGACGAAGTCCGACCCGAGGAAGGTGGCATAGAGCGACTCGTCCTTGGAGCCCACCGCGCGGTCCGTCAGAACGACCGGGATGTGGGCGGCCTTGGCCTCCTTGAGCACGGTGTCCCAGCCCGATTCGACCACCGGCGAGAAGGCGATGACGTCCACCTTCTGCTGGATGAACGAGCGGATGGCCTTGATCTGGTTCTCCTGCTTCTGCTGGGCGTCGGAGAACTTCAGCGTGATCCCGGCCTTCTTGGCCGCGTCCTGGACGGACTTGGTGTTGGCCGTGCGCCACCCGCTCTCCGCGCCGACCTGGGAGAAGCCCACGGTGAGCCGGCCACCGGAGCCCTTGCCGTCGGACGGGCCACCGCCGGTGCCGCCGCCGGAACCGCAAGCGGACAGAACGGCGACCATCGTGCCGGCGGCCAGGGCCGCCGCAGCTCTCTTGGACATCCTGGGATTCCTCTCAAGTGGGGAGGCCGCTCTCGGCGCGGACGGATCGCCCGTGGGCAGATCGACCGCGGGCAGATCGACCGGGCAGGCCGACCGGCGCGGGAGGCGGTGGAAACACCGGCAGGGGCGATGGACGCCCGGTGCGGCGTTGGTGCGGGCGGCGGTGCGGTCCGCGCCGTCCATGTGAACGGGATGTAGCGGTGCCGTTTCGCTTGAGTGAGATTGTTAACGCTCACAATTCCATGGACAAGGGGGCCGCCGTGCCGTTACCCAATCTTGACCAGGCCGTCCGCGGGCCGCCGGCTATCGACGCGAGGGCTGCCGGCTATCGACGCGCCACCGGGCCGGCACTGCGCCGCAGCACCATCTCCGGCGAGATCAGCACGTGGCTGCGGGCGTGGCCGACGCCGGTCAGCTCCTCCACCAGCAGCTCAAGAGCGCGGCGTCCCAGCTCACCGAAGTCCTGACGCACGGTGGTCAGCGGTGGGGCGAAGTACGCGGCTTCGGGAATGTCATCGAACCCGACCACGCTGATGTCCCCCGGAATCGCCCGTCCCGCCTCATGGAACGCGCGGAGCAGGCCGAGGGCCATGTGGTCGTTGGCGCAGAAGACCGCCGTGACCAGGGGATCCTCTGCGATCCGTAGTCCGGCCTCGTACCCGGACCGCGCGCTCCAGTCGCCGCTCTGTACCGGTGGCACCTCGGCGCCGCCGGCCTGGAGGGCCCCCCGCCAGCCGTCCTGTCGGGTCTTGGTCTCCAGCCAGCCGGACGGGCCGGCGACGTGGTGGACCGTGGCATGCCCGAGGTCGAGCAGGTGTCGGGTGGCTGCCAGCGCGCCCGACTCGTTGTCGACGGCGACCATCGGCACTCGGGACTGGCTGCCCGACCCGACCGCGACCACCGGCACCGTGCTGGACAGCTTCGCCACCGCGCTCACCGCCGAGATCTGCGGCGCGATGACGACGATGCCCTCCACGCCCTGGTCGCGGAGCCGGTCCACCGCCTCCTGTACGGACCGGCTGTCCAGCGAACGCAGGCTCGCGACGCTGACGAAGTACCCCGCACTGCGCGCGGCCTGCTCGATCCCGTCCAGCATCGAGGCGGGCCCGTAGAGCGCGCTGCCGAAACTGACCACACCCAGGGTCTGGGAGCGGCGGGTGACCAGCGCGCGGGCCGCCGAGTTGGGACGGTAGTCCAGCTCCCGGATGGCGGCGAGCACCCGGTCCCGGGTGTCGGGCCGGACGTGCGGTGCACCGTTCAGCACCCGGGACACGGTCTGGTGGGACACGCCGGCGACCCGCGCCACA
Source organism: Streptomyces sp. M-16 (assembly GCF_052114405.1). Taxonomy (NCBI): domain Bacteria; kingdom Bacillati; phylum Actinomycetota; class Actinomycetes; order Kitasatosporales; family Streptomycetaceae; genus Streptomyces; species Streptomyces sp. M-16. The sequence continues at coordinate 6,280 of NZ_JBFRER010000038.1, forward strand.
TCCGCCATCACGGGCTGGCGGGACTCCGGCTCGGTGCTTGCAGTTCCCACTCAAGGCTCCCTCATCGGTCGTACCAGTGCGGATCGCAGCCGCTCGGTGCCTACGAGTGACGACCCTCGGCGGCTGGACCGCTGTGGGGATCCGGCCGAGGACGCAGGGCTTCGCAGACCTTACGACTGTCTCACGAGTGCTCACGAGAGTGTATTTGTTCGCGATCACATGATCTGTGGCAGCCCGCTCTCGCATGGCTGACGCAGCAGATCACCCGTCCCGCGGAACGCATGCGCCGAGCGGCAGCGCACGCGGCCTCCGGTCCCCGCCGCCGGGCGGGGACCGGAGGCCGTCGTGCGGCGGGGTGGCTCCCGACGCCTCACGGATACGGATGCCGCGCTCGTTCACGACTGCGGAGGCATGAGGTCCGGCGCCTTGGCCTCACGCTCGCCGAGCGCACCGAGATCCGGACCCTTTCGGCCCGGGCCGCTGGAGCGCCTCCGCGTCGTTCCGGCGTCATATCGGGGAGGCTCTCGGTGGCCCGGGACCGGACTTCGGCGGGCGGCAACCTTTTCCGGAGCGGCGGCAACTGACGGGCACACCAGAAGGCGATCACACCCACGGGTCGCCCGATCCTCCGCCGCATGCCGCCGCACACCGCTGACCTGAGCGGTGGTACGGGGCAGGGCCGAAGCAAGGAGTAGCCCCCATGAACGAGACGGATCCCACGGCGGACGGCCGCAGCCGGCGCAAGGCCGCGGCCGGTGGCGAGCGGCGTACGCGGGGGCGCCACCGCCGGCGCGGGATGACGATCGGCCTGATGCTGGGCGTGCCTGGAGTCCTCGGCCCCTACCTGCTGTTCGTGCAGGCCGATTCGAACGCCGCGACGGTGGACGCCGACGCCTACTACACGCTGACCTCTGTCCGCAGCGACAAGGTGCTCGACGTGCCGGGGGCGGACACGTCGGACGGCGTCTGGATACGGCAGGCGAGCCGCAGGGCAGGTGCCACGAGTCAGCAGTGGCGGCTGAGGCAGGCGGGGGACGGCTACTACGAGGTGGAGAACCGCAGCAGCCACAAGGTCCTCGGAGTGCGCGGCGCTTCCAAGGAGTCCGCGGCGGCCGTCGAGCAGCAGACCGACCACGGCTCTGCCACGCAGCAGTGGAAGATGCAGGACGTGGGCGATGGGGCGGTGAAGTTCGTCTCCCGGAGCAACGGCATGGTGCTGGACGTGTGGGGCGGCTCCACCAACGAGGGGTGCCGCTCATCCAGTACGCCGACCGGGGCAGCACCAACCAGCAGTGGAAGCTGGTGAAGGCGGCCGGCCCGGGCAGGTACACCTGGCACAACGCGCAGATCGTCGGTGGCGGGTTCGTCACCGGGCTGGTCTTCAACCCCGCCCGCAAGGACCTGCTGTACGCACGGACCGACATAGGCGGCGCCTACCGCTGGGACGCGACCGCCGCCCAGTGGACCTCGTTGACCGACTGGATCGGCGGCTCCGACTGGAACCTGCTCGGGATCGAGAGCCTGGCGACCGACCCCGTCGACCCGAACCGCCTGTACCTCGCGAGCGGCACCTACACCAACGACTGGGCGGGCAACGGCGCGATCCTCCGCTCCACCGACCAGGGCAAGACGTTCCAGCGCACCGACCTGCCGTTCAAACTGGGCGGCAACGAGGACGGCCGGTCCATGGGCGAGCGGCTCGTGGTGGACCCCGCCAACCACGGCACGCTCTACCTGGGCACCCGCAAGAACGGGCTCTGGCGCAGCACCGACTACGGCGTGACCTGGAGCCAGGTCGCCGCCTTCCCCGTCAAGGACGGTGCGAGCAGCGGCGTCGGCCTGTCCTTCGTGACCTTCGGCCCGGCCGGCAGCCGGACGATCTACGTCGGGGTGGCCGACAAGACCACCTCGCTGTACCGCTCCACCGACGGCGGCAGCAGCTGGCAGGCCGTGTCCGGCCAGCCCACAGGGCAGCTGCCGCAGCACGGTGTGCTGTCCGGTGACGGCTCGCTGTATCTCACGTACACCAACGCCCCGGGCCCGAACGGAGTGACGGCCGGTTCGGTGTGGAAGTACACGCCGTCCACGGGGGCCTGGAAGGACATCTCACCCTCCAGCGGTGGTTACGGATTCGCCGGGCTGGCTGTCGATCCGCAGCGCCCGTCCACGGTGATGGTCACCACGCTGGACCGCTGGTGGCCCTCGGACGAGGTGTACCGGTCGACCGACGGCGGCGCCTCCTGGAAGGCGCTCGGCGCGACCTCGGTGCGGGACAACTCCGCGGCGCCGTACGTGGGCACGGGCATCGGGCACTGGATGGGCGCGCTGGCCATCAACCCCTTCGACTCCGGGCACGTGCTGTACGGCACCGGGTCGGGGATGTGGGGCAGCAACGACGTGACAGCGGCGGACAAGGGGGGTGCCACGCACTGGACGGTCCCGGCCAAGGGGCTGGAGGAGACCGCGGTCCTCGGGCTGATCAAGCCCCCGGGCCTTCCGCTGATCAGTGCGCTCGGCGATGTCAGCGGATTCCGGCACGAGGACCTGACCAAGGCACCCGCCAAGGCACTCTCCGGACCGCTGTTCTCCAACACCACCGGCATCGACTTCGCCCAGGCGAAGCCGGGGTTCGTGGTCCGGGTCGGTCTCGGTGGCGAGCAGCACGGCGCCTATTCGACCGACGGCGGGGCCGGCTGGACGCCGTTCGCCGGGGAACCCGTGCGCGGCGCGGGCGGCGGGGCCGTCGCGGTCTCGGCGGACGGCGCCGCCGTCGTCTGGACGCCCGCGGGCCAGAGGCCGTTCCAGTCGACGAACCGCGGTTCGACCTGGACGGCCGTCTCCGGCCTGCCCGCGGACTCGGCCGTGGTGGCCGACCGTTCGTCGGCGAACACGTTCTACGCCCTCAAGGGCGGCACCCTGTACACCAGCGCCGATGGTGGAAAGAGCTTCACCGCCCGGGCCACCGGCCTGGGTGACGGACAGCTCAAGGCGGCTCCGGGCGTCGCCGGTGACCTGTGGATCACAGGCGGAAGCAACGGACTCCTGCACTCCACCAATGGCGGGGCGAGCTTCAGCAAGCTCGCCGGGGTGCAGCAGGCGTACGGTGTCGGCTTCGGCAAGGCTGCCCCGGGCGCCACCTACCAGACCCTCTACCTCAGCGGGACGCTGAAGGGCGTCACCGGGGTGTTCCGCTCCATCGACGGCGGTTCGACCTGGGTCCGGATCAACGACGACCAGCACCAGTTCGGCGGGAGCGTGATCTCCGTCGTCATCGGCGACCCGGACGTGTACGGCCGGGTCTACCTGGGCGGCTACGGCCGTGGCGTGGTGTACGGCGACGGGTCCTGATCGCCCCGGGCCGGGGCGGGCGGCCGTACGCGGCGCCCGCCCCGGCATCGGCGACATCGACATCGACATCGACATCGACATCGACATCGACATCGACATCGGCACCGGACCGGAACGGACCGGAGCGGCAACCTTTTCGCCTTCGGCGGCCACTGAGGAGTGCGACGTCGACTCGATCTACCGAACGGATGGGCATGAGGACAACGAAACACGGTGCTCCGCGGCCGCGGCGCGGACGCGGGGCGGCCGTCGGCATTCCGTTGGCGGTGATGGCCGTCGGTGTGCTGGCCTGCCTGGCCCTCACGCTCCTCCCCGGGAGCCGGTCCGGTGCCGGGCTTCCCACCGACGCATACGTAGCGGCCGGCCCGGCGGACGCACCGTCCGGTTCCGGGTCGTCGGCAGCAGTGGTCGGCGCCGCGACCGCATCGACGCGGGCGACGGTCACGAGCCCGCCCCCGCCCCCGCCGTCAGCCGCCAGTATCCCGTCGCCCTCGGCCTCCAGCCCGGCACGCGCGGAGTCGGCAGCGTCTTCGCCGGGACGGATCAAGCCCTCGGTCAGCTATCAGGGAGTCGCGACTTCCTACGCCGCGGGTGACGGCAATGGTGCCTGCCTGTACGGACCGTCCGGTGATCTCATGATCGCGGCGATGAACCACACCGACTACGAGTCGGCCAGAGCGTGCGGGGCGTACGTGCGGGTCCGCGCCGCCAACGGGAACTCCATCACGGTGCGGATCGTCAACGAATGCCCCCTGCCCTGCGCACCCGGGCAACTCGACCTCAGCCAACAGGCCTTCGCCGAACTCGCGAACCCCTCGCTCGGCCGGATCCCGGTCACCTGGACGCTGCTGAGCCCCGCCACGCCCGACACGCTCTCCATCCGGTACAAGACCGGGTCCAGCCGCTCTTGGTGCGGTGTCCAGGTGATCGGGCACCGGAACCCGGTGGCGGTGCTCGAACTCCGGACCGCCAACGGCTGGCGGAAGCTGCCCCGCACCGACTACAACTACTTCCTCTCCGCCGACGGCAGCGGATGCGGCGGAGCGATCAGGGTGACCGACCTCTACGGAGAACGACTGACCGTCGAGGGGATCGCACTGAAACCGGACGTCGCGCAACCGACCCGCGTCCAGTTCGCCCGGCGTTGACCGTGCCGTCCGCCCACCGTCACGGCTCCGCCCCCGGGATCGGCCACTGTCCGGTTGCGGCGACGGGCCCTGTTACGCTCCATCCGATTGTTAACGCACACATAGCAGGGAGAGGGCGACCGGGGGAGATGCTCCTTCATGACGCGTCCGCGGAGTTCCACGACTTCTTCGAACGCCACTACGCCGAACTGGCCCGTCTCGCTCATCTCCTGACCGGCGAGACGGACGCGGCCGACGACCTCGCCGCGGATGCCCTGGTCGCCCTGTGGCAGCGCTGGGACCGGCTTCGCAAGGCTGACCACCCGCTCGCCTACGCTCGCGGCGCTGTCGCCAACATGGCGCGGGAACGGATCCGCAGTGCGGTGCGCGAGCGGCGCCGGATCGCGCTGTTCTGGTCCCGCAGTCCGGAGCAGATGGAGGGGCCGGACGTGGCGGCCGTGCTGGACGTACGTACGGCGCTCGCCCGGCTGCCGTTCCGGAAGCGGTCGTGCGTGGTGCTGCGCCACGCCTTCGACCTGTCGGAGAAGGACACCGCGGCGGCGCTGGGCATATCGGTCGGTACGGTCAAGAGCCAGACCTCGAAGGGAATGGCCGAGTTGGAACGGATACTTGGCACACGGGCGGTCGGCGACCTGGTGGCGGGGAGGAGGAGCCGGTGAACGAGGACATCATCCGTCGGCTGCACGACGCCGCCGAGGCCCACCAGCCCGATCGCGCCGGGATGCTGGCCCGCGTGGAACGCGGCGCGGCCGACGGCACCGTCCGTCACCACACACCGTCCATCGCGAGATCGTGGCCCAAGGCCGCCCTCGCAGGCCTCGCCATCACCGCGACCCTGGCCACGGGTGGTCTCGCGGTCGCGGGCATCGTCCGCACTCCGCCCCCGTCGGACAGCGCCACCACCCCCGCGACCCCGTCCCCGACGGTTCCTTCCCGTCCGACGCCGTCGGCTCCCACCACCCCCGCCGCCCCGGCACCGGCACCGGCCCCGACTCCGACCACCACCGCCCCGGTCGGCCCGCGCCCCACTCCGCTGCCCAGCAGCCGGGTTCAGAACGGGCCCCTGTCGTCGGACGGCTCGGTGGATCCGCACAGCACCGTCTACTGGGCCCAGAGCGACCTCACTTTCAAGACCACACAGCCGCTCACCTCACTCACCGTGGAACTGCGCATCGCCCAAACCGGCGGCGTGCAGAACACCGGCAACTGGCGCACCCTGCCGGGCGAAGACTTCGTCTTCACCGTTCAGGAGACCGGCGGAGCCCTGGTCTACCGCTGGGTCCTCAAACCGGGCCGTACCGTGCCGGCCGGGCAGCATGAATTCGCCGGCCAGTACAACCACGCCACCGGCGTGCGCAGCGCCACGGACGACGGCTACCGCGTCGACGCGCAGACCTCGGGCGGCTCCGTCGCGGTCTGGGGACGGTTCACCCCGGCACGGTAAGGACCGGCCGGGTTCCGGCCGCGGTCGAGGGAGGTGGGAATGGGACTCATGGATGCGGACCACACGGGGCTGGTCGTCACCGCGCAGGCCGGTGACGATCGGGCGCGCGAGGAGCTGATCGCCGCGTACCTGCCGTTGCTCTACAACATCGTCGGGCGGGCGCTGAGCGGACATGCCGACGTCGATGACGTCGTCCAGGAAACCCTGCTGCGCGTGGTGCGCGACCTGCCCGCCCTGCGTGCCCCGGAGAGCTTCCGGTCCTGGCTGGTCTCGATCACGCTCCACCAGATCAGTACCCACCGGCACCGGCAACGCGCCTTCGCCGGCCGGAGCACGGCCATCGACGAGGCACACCGGATACCGGACGCCGGCGCCGAACTCGAGGACATGACGATTCTGCGTCTGCAGGTGTCGGACGAGCGCCGTCAGGTGGTCGAAGCCGGCCGGTGGCTCGACCCGGACCATCGAGTGCTGCTGTCGCTGTGGTGGCAGGAAGGCGCCGGCTCGCTGAGCCGCGACGACATCGCCGCCGCGACGGGGCTCACGGTCGCCCACGTCGGAGTGCGCCTGCAACGCATGCGCGAGCAGCTGGAACTGAGCCGGACGATCGTCGCCGCGCTGGAGGCCGACCCGCGCTGTCCGCAGTTGGACGAGGCCGTCATCGGCTGGGACGGTCTGCGTACATCGGTGTGGCGCAAGCGGATCGCGCGGCACACCCGCGGATGCCCGGTCTGCGCGGCGACGAAGACAGAACGGGTTCCGGTCGAGCGACTGCTCCTCGGTCTCGCCCCCCTGGCCGTCCCGGCCGGGCTCACCGCCGCGCTGGCCGCCAAGGGCCTGCTGTCGGGTACGGCCGCGAGCGCCGCCGGGCCGGCCACGGCACACGTCGCCTTCGGCACGGCGACGGGGGGAGGCGGTCTGCACGGCTCGCTGATCGGCAAACTCCCCGCCGTGACCGCTCATCCGCTGGTGGCCCTCGCCACCGGCGCGGTCCTCATCACCGGGACCGCCGCCTACGTGACCTGGCCCGAACCGGCGCATCGGGTGCCCGGCGTCACCGCCGCTCCCACGGCCGGCCACCCCACGCCGATCCCGTCGCGCACCACCCCGTCGGCCGGACCGTCCCCGGCGAGTCCGTCGGCCGCCGCGGGCACTGTTCCGCTGGGCGCACAGTCGCTGGAGTCCGTGGACGAGCCCTCCCTGTACCTCACGTATGCCGGCGACTTCGCGACGCTCGGCCGAGTCTCGGCGTCCAGCAGCGCGCAGACACGGCAGCGGGTCACCTTCACGGTCGTCGGGGGGCTGGCCGACACACGGTGCGTCACCTTCCTCGCCGCGGACGGCCGCTATCTGCGCCATCGTGACCTGCGGCTACGGCTGAGCACCAACGACGGCAGCGAACTGTTCCGTGAGGACGCCACCTTCTGTCCGCGCCCCGGGGCGGTCGCCGGGTCGGTGACCTTGCACGCGCACAACTATCCCGGTTCCGTCCTCCGCCACCGCGACGGTGGCATCCGGCTCGATGGCTCCGACGGCACTCGGGCCTTCGCCGACCAGGCTTCCTTCATCATGCGAAGGCCCTGGGCCTGAGAACCGCTCCTTGAGCACGTGGACCGCTGGTGATCAGGGAGGCGCCCTTTCCACGGGACGACCGGAACGCAGGGCTCGGCATAACGCTAATTGCCCGCGAGATGCATCACGGGGCAATCATCCGGGCGGCGCCACTTTTCTGTTACGAGACCGTGCGTCCGGAAGCCTCCATTGTGTGGGGTGCTCTTCCCGCCGCTCACCTTGACGGGCCGGCGTGGCAGGTACCCCGACGTTCCCCGTTGACGTATCCCCTGAAGAGAGCCGCTCCAAATGACGCCACACACCCACGCCTCCCGGGCGATCGGCAGGCAGGAACGGGCCCACGCCCTGCCCCGCCCCCGACCCGCGACGGATCGGGCCGTACCGGCCGATGCGYGCACGATCACGGAACCCAGGGCGACTCGCGGCCCCCGAGGAGAATCATGAAGGGCCTGCACCGGCTCGTCCGGCGTCGCCGAACCGCGGTGATAGGACTCTCGGCCGCGGCCCTGGTGGCCGGTGTCGTGACGCTCCTGCCCAGCTCGGCCGGAGCCGCCGCCCTGGGTACGCAGGCGGCCCCCTCGGGCAGGTACTTCGGCACCGCCGTGGCCGCCGGCAGGCTCGGCGACTCGAAGTACGCCGGGCTCGCGGACCGGGAGTTCAACATGATCACCCCGGAGAACGAGATGAAGTGGGACGCCATCGAACCGTCCCGCGGCAACTTCAACTTCGGCCCCGCCGACCAGATCGTCAACCGCGCCATGGCACACGGCCAGCGCATGCGCGGCCACACCACGGTCTGGCACTCACAGCTCCCGTCCTGGGTCAGCTCCATCGGCGACCCGAACACGCTGCGCAGCGTGATGAACAACCACATCACCACCGAGATGACCCACTTCAAGGGCAAGATCTACGCCTGGGACGTGGTCAACGAGGCCTTCGCCGACGGAGGCGGCGGCCAGCACCGCAGCTCGGTGTTCCAGAACGTGCTGGGCAACGGCTTCATCGAGGAGGCGTTCCGCACCGCCCGGGCGGCCGACTCCTCGGCCAAGCTCTGTTACAACGACTACAACATCGAGAACTGGTCGGACGCCAAGACCCAGGGCGTCTACAGCATGGTCAGGGACTTCAAGTCCCGCGGCGTGCCGATCGACTGCGTCGGCTTCCAGAGCCACTTCGGGGCCGGCGGGCCACCGTCCAGCTTCCAGACCACCTTGTCCCACTTCGCCGCGCTGGGCGTGGACGTCCAGATCACCGAGCTGGACATCGCCCAGGCGTCGTCCACCCACTACGGCAACGCCGTCAACGCCTGCCTGTCCGTGACCCGGTGCACCGGCATCACGGTGTGGGGCATCCGTGACAGCGACTCCTGGCGCAGCGGCGAGAGCCCCCTGCTGTTCGACAACAACGGCAACCCCAAGGCCGCCTACACCACCGTCATGAACGCGCTGAAGGCCGCCTCCGGTACCGCCCCGGGCGGGGCGCCCGGCGGAACCGGTACCGGGCAGATCAAGGGCGTCCCCTCCGGCCGTTGTATCGACATCGACGGTTCCACCCCTGCCAACGGCACCCAGGCGCAGCTGTCGGACTGCAACGGACAGACGAACCAGCGCTGGACCTACACCTCCGGCAAACAGCTGACGATCTCCGGCAACAAGTGCCTGGACGCCATGGCCCATGGCACCGGCAACGGCACGAAGGTCGTCATCTGGGACTGCAACGGCGGCGCCAACCAGCAGTGGAAGATCAACACCAACGGCACGATCGCCGGCGTCCAGTCCGGGCTGTGCCTCGACGCCGTCGGCGCGGCCACCGCCAACGGCACCAAGATCCAGCTGTACTCCTGCGCGTCCGTCGACAACCAGAAGTGGACCGCCCCGTCCGGGACGGGCGGCGGCGGCACGTGTGCTCTTCCCTCGACGTACAAGTGGAGTTCGACGGGTGCCCTCGCACAGCCGTCGAACGGGTGGGCCGCGCTGAAGGACTTCACCACCGTGACGTACAACGGCAAGCACCTGGTCTACGCGTCGAGCGCCTCGGGCACCTCGTACGGCTCCATGGCGTTCGGTCCCTTCACGAACTGGCCGGACATGGCGTCGGCAGGCCAGACCAAGATGAACCAGAACGCGGTCGCGCCCACGCTGTTCTACTTCGCGCCGAAGAAGATCTGGGTGCTCGCGTACCAGTGGGGTGCCTCGCCCTTCAGCTATAGCTTGTCGAGCGACCCCACAGACCCCAACGGCTGGTCCGCGCCGCAGCCGCTGTTCACCGGGAGCCTCCCCGGCTCCGCCCCGATCGACCAGACCCTGATCGCCGACGACCAGAACATGTACCTGTTCTTCGCCGGTGACAACGGCAAGATCTACCGGGCGAGCATGCCGATCGGGAACTTCCCGGGCAGCTTCGGCTCGTCGTACACGACGGTCATGAGCGACACGGTGAAGAACCTGTTCGAGGCGCCGCAGGTCTACAAGGTCCAGGGCCAGAACCAGTACCTCATGATCGTTGAGGCTCGGGGTGCGAACGAGCAGCGCTACTTCCGCTCGTTCACGGCCTCCAGCCTGAGCGGTTCGTGGACCCCGCAGGCCGCCAGCGAGAGCAACCCCTTCGCCGGCAAGGCCAACAGCGGTGCCAGCTGGACCAACGACATCAGCCACGGCGATCTGGTCCGCAACAACCCCGACCAGACCATGACCATCGACCCCTGCAACCTGCAGCTCCTCTACCAGGGCAAGTCCCCCGACGCGGGCGGCCCCTACGACCAGCTGCCGTACCGGCCGGGTGTCCTCACCCTGCAGCGCTGACCTGCCTCGGCCAAGACCTTCGCCGCTCTCGGCTTCGGCAAGGCCGCCCCTCGACCTCTCGGTTGGGGGGCGGCTTTCTGCTGCGGAGTCGCACCGCGGCGGCGAGGTCGGCGGCGGGGCTCAACCGGATAGGTCATCCGTATTCGTGTTACGGTCATTTCAAGCGGATGAACTATCCGGATACCTGTTGGGGGTGGATGTGCCATGAAGAGGGCTGCTGTGGTCACGGCCGGGACGGCCGGTATCGGCTTGGAGACGGCGCTGGGGCTGGCTGCCGTCGGGTTCTCGGTCACCGTGATCGGACGCAATGCCGACCGGGGTGCCCGGGCGGTCGACCGCATCAACGCGACGAACCCGGAGCACCCTGCCCGGTTCCTGTCCGCGGACCTCTCCTCGCTCGACGAAGTGCGCGGTCTCGCCGAGCGGATCGCCGCCGATCACGCCACCTCGGGCGAACCACTGACCGTGCTGGTCAACAACGTCGGGGCGATGTTCGCGGATCGTCGGGACCTGGGCGGTGTCGAGGCCTCGTTCGTCGTCAATCACCTCTCGCCGTACCTGCTGACCGAGCTGCTGCTGCCCACGCTGACGGCGGGCGCCCCGAGCAGGATCGTGAACGTGACCTCAGGTGCGGTCGGGGTGGCGAAGCGAGTGTTCGACGCCGTCGAGCCGCCCGGCGGCTATTACGGCTTCCACTGGTACGGCCGCGCCAAGCTCGCCAACCTCGCCTACACGCTCGACCTGGCCGCGCGGCTGGACGGCACCGGCGTATCGGTGTTCGCCGCCGACCCCGGAGGCGCCGCGACCGACATGACCAACGGCACCATGGGCGACCCGAAGATCGTCTCTCCCGCCCTGCGGCTGCTGTGGCCGCTGGTGCGCCGCACGTTCGCACGCTCGACTTCCGGCCCGGCGTCCCTGGCGGCCAGGCCCTCGATCGTCGCCGCCACCGACGACGCCCTCACCGGCCGGACGGGCATCGTCATCGGCCCCAAGACGAGCCCGGTGCCGCCGCCGCGGGCCGCGGCCGACCCCGGCGTCGCCAGGGCCGTACGCCGGCTCAGCGAACGGTACGCGCCGCTGGCGGCCGCCTGACCCGCCAAGCGGTGACGGAACGGGCGGCGGGATCATCCGGATGGGCCATCCCATTAGCATGTCCCCATGACGACGACACCACTGCGCAAGGACGCGGCCCGCAACTGGGACCGGATCGTCGCCGTCGCCCGTGCCCTCGTCGACGAGGGCACACCGTTGCAGCTCAACGACGTCGCCCGCCGCGCCGGACTCGGAGTCGGCACCGTCTACCGCCACTTCGCAACGCCCGAGGCGCTGCTGGAGACCGTCGCCACCCCTTGCCTGGAAGCCCTGGCCGCCCACGGCGAGCGGGCACTGGCCGACACCGACCCCTGGCGCGCGCTGGAAGTGTTTCTGACCCGCACCGTCGAAGCGCAGGTCACCGACGCTTCCCTGGCCCCGGTCACCGCCGCACCCGCGGACGCCCTGCCGCGCACCACGGAGCTCAAGCAGTCGCTGTGGTCGGCCGGCCATGCGCTCCTGGGCCGGGCCCGCGAGGCCGGGGCCGTCCGCCCTGACGTGACCTCGGCGGACCTGGTCCCGCTCATGTGCGGCATCGCGTACGCCGTGCACGTCCACGGCGGCCCTGACGCCGACCGGGCCGACACCGCTCGCCGCTACCTGGCCACCCTGCTCGGGGGCCTGCGCGCCGTACCGCCGAAGGCGTGAGACGCGTCCCGCGTTCCGCGTAGGGCATTCGGGATCCGGCGTTCACGTGACGGCTGCCCGATGCCCGCGGGTCACACGGGTGTGTAGACGGAGAGTCTCAAAGCCGGATCGTCGTTGGCCTGGACGGTCGTGTACTCGAAGCGCAGCAGGCCCTTGGCGGGGTGGTAGACGCCCCACAGGTCGGGTGAACGCTCTTTCAGGTCGCTGTGGCGAGTGCCCGGGCGGGCTGCGTCTGCTCGTAGGAGTGGCCGACCCGCAGGAGTGTGGGTTCGCCGAGGGGCCGGCCGAGCAGCTGCATGCCGATCGGCAGGCCCGCCGAGTCGTGGCCGACCGGAACGGTCAGGGCGGGCACTCCGGTGATGTTCGCGGGGGCGCAAAGGCGCACGTACGCGTCGGAGACGCCCTCAACCGTGCCGTCGGGCCAGGTGACCGTCTCCTCGTCGGCCCCGACCGCCGGCATCGGGACGCTCGGGGCGGCGATCACGTCGACCTCCTCCAGCATGCGGGCCCACTCGGCGCGCATGAGCGTGCGGGAGCGCTGAGCGCGTACGTAGTCACCGGCGCTCATCAACTCGCTCGCCTCCAGAAGGATGCGCACGTCCTCCTGGTACAGCTCGGGGACCGTGCGCAGGCTGCCTTCGTGGTAGGCACCGGCCTCCGGCACCATCAGGCCCCACTGGGTGGCCTGGATGTAGCGGGTCATCGGGATGTCGACCTCTACGAGCTGTGCGCCCAGGGCTTCCAGCTGCCCGATGGCGTGCCGGACGGCCGTCTCCACCTGCGGGTGGACGTTGTCGAAGTAGTAGGTGCGCGGCAGGCCGATGCGCAGCCCCGTCAGGTCCGTGCCGGTACCGGGCCGGTAGTCCGCGGCGGGCACGGACAGCGAGGCGAGGTCGCGCGGATCGTGTCCGGCCAGCGCGGTCAGGACCAGGGCCGCGTCCTCGACGGTGCGGGTGACCGGACCGACGTGGTCCAGGGACCAGGACAGGGAGGTGACGCCGTGACGGGGGACGAGACCGTAGGTCGGCTTGAGGCCGACGACCCCGTTGAGCGCGGCGGGCACCCGGATCGACCCGCCGGTGTCGGTACCCAGGGCGAAGGTCGCGGTGCCCGACGCGACGGCGACCGCGGAGCCACCGCTGGAGCCACCGGCGACCCGGCCGTGGTCCCAGGCGTTGCGGGTCTGCGGGGTGGTCAGGCCGAACGCGAATTCGTGGGTGTGCGTCTTGCCCATCAAGATCGCGCCGGCTGCGCCCAGACGCGCGGCAACCGTGCCGTCCGCTGCCGCGCGATGGCCGGCGCGGACCCGCGAGCTGGCCGTGGTGGCCATCCCGCTGACATCGATCAGGTCCTTGAGCCCCATCGGGATGCCGTGCAGCGCTCCCCGGTAACGGCCGTGCGCAGCTTCGTGTTCGGCTTCGCGCGCCGCCCGGCGCGCCTGCTCCGCGGCGACCGTGACGTAGGCGCCGAGGTGCGGCTCCACCCTCTCGATGCGGTCGAGGACGGAGTCGACCAGTTCGACGGGGGACAGTCGCCGGGCACGTATCGCGTCCGCGGCGGTGGCGAGGGACAGCTCATACGGCTGCATCGTGCTTCTCCTCTCCGGCGCGATAGGCGGTGGCGGGCGGGACGTCCCCGAAGTCCAGCTCGCGCAGGACCGCGACGACGCTGTGGATGTGGTTGGCGACCGCGGCGACCGCGGAGTGACGCTCGGCCGGCAGCACCAGTCCGGCGCGGGCGGCCCAGCGGGCGGCCTCCGGAGGTGTGAGTTCGACGGCGGACATGGACGTTCTCCCTCTCGGTCGAGGCTGGAGCGGCGGAGTCGCCGAGGCCCTAAAGGCCAAGAATTCGCTTTGTGTACTGCACGCGCCACGGCTGCTCGGCGGCCCGTGCGGGGCGGCTGAGCGGGGCCGGTCGCGTGGTCAGGCCGCAGTGGTCGAGAACTCGTTGCCGTGCTCGGCGAGCAGCCGGTAGCGGCCGTTCTCCCGGCGGACGGTGCCGGCCGTGGGCTGCGGGAAGTGGGTGCCCAGGAGCAGTGCGTCGGTGTCCGCCAGGGCGTCGAGCAGTCGGCGGCGTGTGCGGACCGCCTGGGCGGGGTCGATGTCGACGCAGCTGTTCACGTGGGGGTGGGACAGCTGCACGGGGTGGTGGATGCTGTCGCCGGTGATCAGCGCCCGGCGGTCGCTGCCGCGCAGTTCCACGGCGACCTGCCCCGGGGTGTGGCCCGGGGCAGGGACCAGGAGGACGCCCGGCGCCACCTCGTGCCCCTGCTCGGGCACGTCCACGAGGTCGTACTGTCCGGCGTCGCGGACGGGGGTGACGGAGTCGCGGAACATCTGACGGCGGGCCTCGTCCAGGTCGGTGGCGGCCCAGTGGTCCCATTCGGTGCGGCTGGTGAGGTAGCGGGCGTTGGGGAAGGTGGGGATCCAGTCCTCGCCGACGGGGCGGGTGTTCCAGCCGACGTGGTCGGTGTGCAGGTGCGTGGTGATCACCAGGTCCACGGACTCGGGCGCGAAGCCGGCCGCCGTCAGCCGCTCCAGGAAATCAGTGTCGAGACCGTTCCAGGCCGGGTTGGCGCGGCTCTTGCCGTTGCCGATACCGGTGTCCACGACGATCCGCAGCCCGCCCGCCTCCACCGCGAAACTGTGGCTCGCCAGGCGCGGGACGTCGGCGTCGGCGAAGTCGGGCCGCAGCCACGACGCCTCGTCCAGCACCTCCTTGGTGGCGTCCGGCAGCAACCAGGGCCCGGTCTGCTGCGGCAGTTCGATCTCGTCGACGCGGCGTACGGCGATGTCGCCGAGGCTCCATCGGGCCTGACGAGGGGTGGCGGTGCTCATCGGTGGGTCCCTTTCGGTGGTGCCGGGCAGCGCGGGTGGTGCGGGTGGGGGTGATGCGAGTGGTGCTGTGGAAGGCAGGCCCTGGTCAGGCCCTGCGCGGCCGGTGCGCGGCGTGGATCAAGCCGGGCGAGCGCATGGGCGCTGAAACGACGGAGCGTCAAGGCCGAGAAGTGCCGGGCGTCCTGGTAGAGCGCGCACAAGGGCCTCGGTGCGCTGGAGGCGACCAGCAGACCGACCAGGGTCGAGGCGTGGAGGCGGAAGCACTGCGGTGGCGCAGTAGGGGCAGGCGGCGGTGGGACGGCAGGCCCGTGACGCTGGACATGGAAGCACCTCCGAGCCTTAAGGCGAATGCTTTGCATGAAGCAGCCTAGGCCCGCGCCGCACTCAAACGCAAATATTTAGCTTTTACGCGCCGGGAGGGGATGCGGTGCGACCGAGCGCCGCCACCAGGCGGCCGGCGTACGCCTCGGACAGGTCCGAGGGGCGGAACAGGATCCGATACATCAGCGGGGCGACGATGACGTCCAGCAGCGTCTCCACGTCCGGCACGGCCTCTCCGCGCCCGGCCGCGCGCACGCCGATGACCTTCAGCTGCTCGGCGGCGTAGTCGGAGCAGCGGGCCGCGTTGCCCTGCTCGGGGTCGCCGAGCAGGGCGTCACGGATGTACGTGTGCCCGGCCGTCGAGGACATCTCCTCGGCGAACTGTACGGCCCACGCCTCCAGGTCCGCCCGCAGGCTGCCTCGATCGGCCGGTGGGGCGTCCGGGCGCAGCCGCTCGACGGCCACGTCGGACAGCAGCTCCCGCAGGTCCCCCCAGCGCCGGTAGACGGTGGACGGTGTGACCCCCGCACGGGCCGCGACCAGGGGCACGGTCAGCGCATCCCGCCCCACCTCCGCCTCCAGATCGCGGACAGCCTGGTGCACGGACTGCTGGACGCGGGCGCTGCGCCCGCCGGGGCGTGGGGTCGCACGGGCACTCATGGGTACAGCCTAACGCGAAGAAGTTGCGTCTGACGGGACGCCGCCTTGGTCGGACCGCCGCGAGAGCTGATCCCACCGGCCGCCGCGCGGTGCCGGCTCCACGAACTGCTCGTACCGGTCCACGCTGACGTTGGCGACCTTCCGCTTACTGGGCGCCACGCCCATGCCCTGCCGGGCGAGCACCTCCGACATCGCCGGCGGAACCCGCATCAGGGCGAACGGTCCGCCTCGCCCTGAGCGAGCGACTGCGTCAGACGTTCCAGGCGCATGGCGAAGGCAGTGGCCTCACCCGCCGGCCACGTCGCCATCTCCTCCGCCACGAAGGATTCCATTGCCCCGCGCAACGCCGTGACCGCCCTCTCGCCCTCAACGGTGAGGACCAGCCTGGTCGCACGGGCGTCAGCAGGGTCGGGACGGCGGGCGACCAGCCCGGCCTCCTGCAACCTGGTCGCGTAGCGGGTGGTGACGGTGCGGTCCATCCCGATCGCCTCGGCGAGCTTGGTGGCGGTGACGGGCCCCATGCGGGCGAGCCCGGACAGCACTGGGTAGGTCGTGGCGTCCACGCCCTCCACTCCTGAGGTCAACCGGCCGTAGAGCCCGGCACGGGTGGCGCGCAGGGTCAGCGCCCCGATGGCTGCGGCCACGCGGGCGGCGGACGTGCTGTCACGTGTCGTTTCGCTCACCCCTCGATGGTACGTGCAAAAAGCACGGAGTCCTGCTACCGTCATATGCGTGCATAAAGCACGTACATCAAGCACGCAAATGCTCAGGCACGCCACCGTGCAAACACGCAAAGGACAGTCATGTCGCATTCGTCTTCGCACCAGCACCAGCCCGCCGTGCGCCCGGAAGATGTCCTGCCCGAGGGTGTCGACTCGACCGCGATCAACGGGCTGACCGTCCGCAAGGGGTCGGTGGCCGCGTTCGTCGCCAACGCCCTACGGCTGGACGACCTCACCGAGGGCACCCCCGAGTACGCAGCCCTCGTCGCGCAGATGCGGGAACTCGCTCCCGCCCTGCGCACCATCGGCCTCCTCGACGTCTTCCGGCCTCGCTCCCCGGCAGTTGGGTCGATCCTTGCCGAGGCCGCGTAATCGCCCTACGGCAACGCCACCGGCCGGGCCGCGCGGTACCGCCGGCCGGCAGGTTGCCGGCGACGGGCCGGCGCGGCGCGACCTCGGCGGCCGGACCGCCGCCAAGCGGGCAGGCGAACGCCTCGGGAGCTGAGTGCGTGGGCCGGAGGGGGGATGCAGGGCCTGGTTCGTGCCCATATCCGGCATCCTCGCTGGTGGCACGCCACTGCTGCTACGGCACGACCCCGCCTTCGGGGGCGAGGCACCAGCTGGCCGCGCTGGATTCGTTCGGACCCATGAGTGTCCGGTGCTGTCGAAGCGCGAGCGGGAGTGCGAATCCGGTTACGGGCGTGCGGGTTCAGGCTCCTGGGCTGATGTCGTCCCAACCGCGTTCGAGGATGTCGAAGGCGCGGTTGACCGTCTCGTAGCCGTCGGCGCGCCCGCGGGCGGTGCGGGGTGCCTCCAGGACGAAGTGCGCCAGTGCCGCGCAGTGCGGATCGTCGGCAGGGTGTCCGGTCGTCTCGGCGATGGCGTGGGCGAGCGCGGTTTCGTGGCGCAGCCACATGTGTTGGGCGTAGTCGCGCAGGGCGGGGGTGTTCTCCACGAGTGCGGTGAAGTCCGCGAAGGCGGGGTCGCCGCCCCTGGCGCCGACCCGGTGGCTGAGGGCGTGCTCGCGCAGGGCCGCGAGGACGGACTGGCCCCGGGGTCTCTCGTGCACGGCGGCCAGGAGCCGGGCTTCCTGGCCGCCGTCTTCGTCGAAGACGAGCGCTTCCTTCACGGGGAAGTGCTTGAACAGGGTGGTGGTGGACACGTCCGCCGCATCGGCGATCTCCCGGATGCCGACCTGGTCGTAGCCGCGTTCGAGGAAGAGGCGCAGGGCGGCATCGGCCAGGGCCTGGCGGGTGGCGGCCTTCTTGCGTTCGCGACGCCCCATCGGTGCGTCCTGCGCGGTCGTCTCGCTCATGCCTCAACCCTACCCCGTTCGGTTGCACAACTACAAAAGTTGCCTTGTTGCACTTTTGGAGCGGGGGTGTTCTTCTGGATCGGCCGGCCGCACGGCGCTGCCTGGATGCGGCCCTTCTTCCTGTTGAGCCCCCCTGAACGGAGCATCGCCATGGACACCTCCACCGCACCCCGTATCGCGATCATCGGAGCCGGCCCCGGCGGGCTGATCTGCGCGCGGATCCTGCAGCGGCGCGGCATCTCCGCCACCGTCTACGACCTGGACGCCTCCGGCGCGGCACGCGACCAGGGCGGCACCCTCGACATGCACCCCGACTCCGGCCAGAACGCCCTGCGGGAAGCCGGACTGCTGGACGAGTTCCTGGCCTTGGCCCGCCCCGAAGGCCGGCAGATGCGCCTGGTCGGCCGCGACGGACGCGTCCTGTTCGATGCCGTCCCGCCCGAGACCGCCACCGAAGACGGCAACCCGGAAATCGACCGGGGCCAGCTGCGCGCCCTCCTGCTGAACTCACTTGAGCCCGACACCGTGCGCTGGAGCCACAAGCTCACCCACGTCGAACCCCTCGCCGAAGGCGTCCACCGCCTGCATTTCGCCGACGGCTCCACCGCCGAGGCGGACCTCGTCGTCGGCGCGGACGGAGCCTGGTCGAAGGTCCGCCGGCTGCTCTCCGACGCGACGCCCGTCTACACCGGCGTCACCTTCGTCGAAGCCGGCCTCGACCAGGCGGACATCCGCCACCCCGCCCTCGCCGCACTCACCGGTGACGGAACGATGATGGCCCTCGACGACAACCGGGGGTTCGTCGCCCAGCGCAACAGCCGCCGGCACGTACGCGTCTACATCGGCATGCGCACCGACGAGAACTGGCACCGGAACGCCGGAATTGACCTGGCCGATGTCGGCGCCGTCCGCGAAGCGCTCCTCAAGGAGTTCACCGGCTGGAGCCCCGAGCTGCTCCGGTTCATCACCGCCACCGACACCGGCTACACCAACCGGCCCCTGTACGCCCTGCCCGTCCCCCACACCTGGCAGCACACACCCGGCCTCACCCTCCTGGGCGACGCCGCCCACCTCATGTCACCGTTCTCCGGCATGGGCGCCAACCTCGCCATGCTCGACGGCGCCGACCTCGCCCGCGCCCTCGTCGGCAGCAGCAGCATCGAGGAAGCCGTCCGTGCGTACGAACACCTCCTGCTGCCCCGCTCCATCGAGGCGGCCGAAGGCGCCGCCGAGGGAATCGCCGGCGCCTTCGCACCTGACAGCGCCGCTCAGACCCTCGCCCACATGACCCAGAACCACTGAACGTCCCGGCCCCGTTGGCGATCCGCTGGACGGCTGCCTGGAAGGCGTCGAAGAAGGGGGCCCAGCCCCGGGCGAGGGCGGCCGAGGCCGAGCCTGCCGCCCAGCGATCATCCGGCTTCCTGGGCCGCGCGGATGGTCGGGCGTATTTACGGACTGGCGGTCCGCTTCGTAATGCCTCCGCGGATGGCGCTGTGAGGTGGCCGGTTGTCGGCGTTAAGCGCCGGCCGCCTGTGCGCCGCCCGCCCCGTGGTCGGTCTACCGGCAGATGGCCCGCGGCCCCGGGTCGGGCAGCTCGTAGGCCGGGGCCTCTTGGCGGGCCGCCGGCGTCATGCTGGTGGCCAGGCCTGCGAGCCCCTGACCGGCATGGGGACGGGGTGTGCTGGGCCTACTTGGACTCGATCCGTCCGAGTGGATCGGGCCCGGCCGCCAGCGAGTGCCGCGCCGCCTGCCAGGCGGAGTCTCCGGGGTAGAGCTGGCTGCGCAGGTAGGCCCAGGTGAGCCGGGCGACGGCGGCGACGCGCCCGGGGTTCTCGTCCGTGGTCTCGGCGACGTCGTATCCGGATATTCCGCCGAGCCCGTGCTCCGCGTCGAACAGGGTGAGGAGGGATTTGGGGCTGGGGGAGAGGGTGTAGGGGTCGGTGTGCCACTCCGGCCCTCGCACCGTCAGGTGCGCGGAAGCGTCGTGGTCACCGGCGACCACCAGCGCGGGCGCGGCCATCTTGGAGAAGTCCGTGGTCAGGAAGAAGGGGCAGTTCTCGACCACGAACTCGGTCAGGGCGTCGCCGCCCCGGCCGGGCGCGGCGAGCAGTACGCCCGCCTTGATCCGGGGCTCGGTCAGGTTCACTTCCGTTCCGTCGAGCGGATCGGTGAGTCGCGCGCCCAGGAGCAGGCTTGCGGTGTGTCCGCCCATTGAATGCCCGGCCACCGCGATCCGGCTCCGGTCCAGGCGCCCGCTCAACTGAGGGACGGCGGCCTCGATCGCGTCGAGCCCGTCGAGGATGCGTGTCATGTCCTCGGCCCGCGAGCGCCAGTGCGAAGGCGCTCCCGGGCTGTCGGGATCCAGGCTCAAGGTCCTGGAATCCAGGTGGGTCGGCTGGATCACGACGAATCCGTGTGCCGCCCAGGAGTTCGCGAGGGGGGCGTAGCCGTTGAGCGAGGAGAGGTTGTTCGAGAAGCCGAGACCGTGCGAGAGCAGGATGACGGGCAACTCGCGCCCCGCCGTCGGGGCCGAGACCCGCAGGTGCAGGTCCATGGCGCGGCCGGGAGCCGGCAGTACCACCGGACCGACTGAGAACACGGGCGTCGGCGAGCCGGGGATGCCGGCTGTGTGTGCAGGTTCACTCATGGCGGGGATGTCCTTTCGACGGCCTCTGCCGCCGCCCTCTTCAGCCGGGGGGGGCGAGGCGGTGCGGAGCGCCGGGCCTCGGCCATCCTTAACCGGAGCGTTGCTCCATTTAATATATGGAGCGCTGATCCGTTTCGTCAACGGCCATCGGAAGGAGAGGGCGTGGTGCCCACCGCAGATCAGCCCGGAGGGGAGCGGTCCCGGGGCAAGCGGGCCGACGCCGTGCGCAACCAGCGGGCGGTGCTCACCGCCGCCGCCGAGGTGTTCGCCACCTCTGGCGTCGACGCGCCCATCCGCCGGATCGCGGTCCGGGCGGGCGTCGGGATGGCTACGATCTACCGCCACTACCCGACCCGGGCGGACCTCGTCACCGCCGTCTACCGCCACCAGATCGAGGCATGCGCCGAGGCCGGCCCGAGGCTGCTGGCCGCCGCCGACTCCCCGTTCGACGCGCTCCGCCAGTGGGTCGACCTCTTCGTCGAGTTCCTCGTCACCAAGCACGGACTCGCCGATGCCCTCCAGTCCGACAGCGACCGCTTCGCCGCGCTGCACACCCACTTCCTCGACCGCCTGCTGCCCGTCTGCGCCCGACTGCTCGACGCCGCGGTCGAATCCGGCGATATCAGGTCCGGCCTCCAGCCCTACGAACTCATGCGGGGCATCGGCAACCTCTGCGTCGGACGGGACGACGACCCCCGTTACGAACCCCGCCGACTGATCGGACTGCTCCTCCAGGGACTGCGGCAACCACGGTCACCCGGCGTTGACGACACCCGATGACGGTCCGGAACCGCGGGATCGGGGTGGGGCTACGAGGGGCCGTTGCGGGCAGCTTCCTCATGCGGGGCCGGCTCCCGCTCCGTGGTGCCGACCCTGGCGCGGTCAGCGGGCGAGGGATACGGCGAAGGGCTGGAAGCCGTGTCGGCGCAGGATGTGGGGAACCACGAGGATCATGGCCTCAGTGGCGCGGGCCGTGGTGATGTCGCCGAGGTCCTCGATCCATGCGGGCTGCCAGCCCAGGTCGCCGAGCACGCCGGTGACTGTCTTCTTCGCGTGTTCGTCGTTACCCGACACGTAGACGGTCGGCGGGGTGGCCAGGGTTTCGGGGGCGGTCATGACCATGAACAGCATGGTGTTGAGGGTCTTGACCACATGGGTGTCGGGCAGGGCCGCCTGGAGTTGCTCGGCGAGGCTGCTGCCGGGGTAGCACAGGGGCCCGGGCAAGCCGTCGTCGGCGTCGCGGGTCGCGTTGGAGACGTCGACCAGTATCTTTCCGGCGAGTTCGGCGCGCAGATCGGTGAGGCGGTCCAGGGCGCTGTCGCCGGGCGTCGCGTTGATCACGATGTCCGCGGTGCGGGCGGTGGTGCGCTGGTCGGCGAAGGAGATGCCGGGGTCGATGCCTTCGGCAGGTGCTGCGGTCTCGTCCGGGTTCCGGACACCGAGGGTGACGTGGTGTCCGGCCGCGGAGAGCTTGCGGGCGAGGTTGGCGCCGACGCGGCCGGCGCCCAGGATGCCGATGCTGGTCATGAGGTGATGCTCCTTGCGGTGTGAGGTGGGTAGCGCGGAGGTGTCCGGTCAGGCGATCGGCGACAGGACTTTGAGGGCGGCGGTGCGGATGCCGCGCTCCTGTCGGTCAGCGTGAGAGGGTGGCGACGGCCTGGGCGTGGACGCCGGGCGCGGCGGCCAGGAAGCTCTCGCTTTGCGGGGTCCAGGGGCGGCCTTCGGCGTCGGAGATCCGGCCGCCGGCCTCGGTGACGAGGAGCGCCCCGGGCAACAGGTCCGCGCGGGCACCGGCGAACTGCCAGAAGGCGTCGATCCGGCCGGCGGCCACGTTCAGCAGGTGCAGGGTCGCGGGCACGGACGTACGGACGACGAGCGCGTCGAAGAGCATCGCGGTGATCGAGGAGCCGACGCGCCGCACGACGTTCTTGTCCTCGTCGGGCCGGGCCTGGCTGGTGGCCACGAGGCTCAGGCCGAGGTCCGCGGTCCGGGAGACGTGCAGCGGCCGGCCGTCGACATAGGCGCCCGCTCCGGTGAGCGCGGTGTAGGTCTCGCCGGTCAACGGCAGGTGGACCACGGTGAGCACCGGCTGGTTCTCGCGCACGAGGGTGGCGGTCACCGCCCAATCCGGCAGGGCGTGCAGGTGGTTGACGTTGCCCTCGGCCGGATCCACGACCCACCATTCGCCGGGCGGCAACGCCCCGCCGTCCAGCTCGTCCTCCACCCATCCGGCGTCGGGACGCAGGCGGGTGAGACGGGGGCGCAGGATGTCGAGGGCCGTGTCGTCGTTGGCGGCGAGCGCGTTCATCAGCTCTTCGCGGTTCTGGTAGCGGACCACCTCGCCGAAGCGCTCGCGCAGCGCCGACCCTGCCGCGCGCACGGCGACCGAGGTCTGGTCGAGCAGGTCGGCGTCGGAGGCGGCGGCGTCAGTGGTCTGAAGCGTTTCGGACATGGCGGACTCCCGTGTGAGAGGGGGATGGTGAGGTCGGGTCGGGCCGGGCCGAGCTGTGCGGTCCGTCCTGCGCCTTCGCCTCAACGGTAGGCAGCGGGGTAATTAACTTCAACTGCATGTCAAGCACGCCTAGGATTACTCGCATGCAATTGAGTGCGTGCCGCGCCCGGCGCGTTGCCGGGGGAGGGCAGGCGCCGGGAGTGGGAGGGGCTCGCGCCACTCGGCCTCACCCGCCGCGTGGTGGCGACCGCGCCCGCCGAACCAGCCGCGCTGGAGTTCGCGCCCGGCTCCCCTCTCCTGATCAGCGATCTCGCTCACTCGGCCGGCTCCTGGCCGACGAGCAGGTCGAGCAGGCCGGCGGGGGCGTCGTCGCCGAAGATGAGCCGGTGATTCTTGTCGGATTCGGCGGCGAACTGGGCACTGCGGGGAAAAAGAGCCTGCTCGTACTCCGCAAGGGCGGCTTCGATGTCGTCGGAATGGGCGGCGATGGCTTTGCCCAGTTCAGCGCCGTCGAACATGGCGAGGTTGGCGCCCTCCCCGGCGAACGGTGACATGAGGTGGGCGGCGTCGCCCAGCAGCGTCACTCCGGGAACGCGGTCCCAGCAGTGGCCGATCGGCAGGGCGCTGATCGGGCGCGGGGCGAGGGCGGTTTCCCCGTCAGTGATGAGTGCGGTGAGTTCAGGCGCCCAGCCGGAGAATTCCGCCGCGACCTGGGCCGCCGCCGTTTCGGGACTCGCGAGGATGGCGGCGATCCATTCCTGCGGTTTGGCGAGCGCGACGTAGGTGTGAAGGACGGCGCCGGCCTCTCGATGGCCAAGGATCCCCTTGCCGGCTGCGACGGCGAACAGGGAACCGTCGCCGGCGGCCTCGGCCGCTGCGGGGTGGCGTTGGTCGGCGTCGTACAGGTAGGTCTCGACGAACGACGTGCCGACGTACTCGGGCTTCGCGTCGGAGAGCAGCGGCCGGATCCTCGACCAGGCGCCGTCCGCGCCGACGAGGAGGCCGGTCGTCACGGTCGGCCCGTCGGCGAAGGTCAGCTCGTGCCTTCCGCCTCCGAGGGGGCGGACACCGGTGACCTTGTGTCCCCACTGGATCATCTCGTCGGGCAGCGAGTCGAGCAGGATCCGACGCAGGTCTGCGCGGAGCACCTCAGGGCGACCGCCCGTGCCGTCGTCGGGCTGGTCGAGCAGTACCGCGCCGTGCTGGTCGAGCACGCGCAGGGCCTCGCCGCCCTCGTGGATGATCGCGCGGAACTCGTCGGTGAGGCCGGCCGCTTCGAGGGCGAGCTGCCCGTTGTACTCGTGGATGTCGAGCTGACCGCCCTGCGTGCGGGCGTCCGCCGATGGCTCGGCTTCGTAGATGGTCGCGGGGATCCCGTGCAGGTGCAGGACCCGTGCGAGGGTCAGGCCGCCGAGCCCGGCGCCGACGATCGTGACGGGAGTGGTCATGGTGGTTTCCCTTTCACTTGGACACCGTTCTACTGAGATACAGTGTTCGCAGTAATGGCGCCACGTCAGCACTACTGCGAACAGTGGGTGCAGTAGTGAGGAGGGAAATCGATGGACGACGCTCACACGGTGATCTGGAACCGGCCGGAGCGGGCCGCGAAGGGCCCCGCCCCGTCACGCACCCGGGCGGAGATCACCAGCACCGCCATCGCGATCGCCGACGCCGAGGGCATCGAGGCACTGTCCATGCGCCGCGTCGCCAAGGAACTGGGAACGGGCACGGCCTCGCTCTACCGCTACCTGGCGTCCAAAGACGACCTGCTCGACCTCATGCTCGACGCCGTGGCGGCCGAAGGCGGCGGCCCGCTTGCCCCCACCGGCGACTGGCGCGGCGACCTGCGAAGCCTGGCCCACCGTTCCCGGGCCACCATCCACCGGCATCCCTGGATGACCTCCCTCGCGGCAGGGCGCCCCTCGCTCGGGCCGAACTCCCTCGATGTCACCGAATGCGCACTCGCCGCCCTCGATCCCCTCGGCTTCGACATCGGCGTCATGATCACCATCGTCGACACGCTGCAGGCGTTCGTCCGCGGCTATGCCATCGGCGAGCTCGCCCAACAGGAAGCCGTCCGGCGCTCCGGAGTCGGCAACCAGGAATGGATGGACGCCCACGCGCCCTACCTCGACGAAGTCGTCAAGGCCGGGCGTCACCCACTCCTCGCCCGGGTCATTCGTGATGCCGAGCTCCCTCACGCGGCCGACAGTGCCGAGCGCGGGTTCGAACTGGGACTCGAACGACTTCTCGACGGATGGGAAGCCAACCTCCCCGTCCGGCCCTGACGGTCCGGCAGGATCAACCGGGGGGCCGTCGGGGGAACTGCACACCCCGACGCCGGCCTTCGCGCGCCGAACCCCCGGCGCGGTGCCGCGCACGGAGGGAGGGCTCGGCCTTGGCGGTGGGACGTCGAGCCCTCGATGTTGATCATGGTCGTGTAGTGAGGAACCTGTCTCATGCAACTGGATTTGAACCTGCTCACGGCGCTTGACGCGCTGCTGGAAGAGGGCAGCGTCGCCGGCGCCGCGGCCCGTCTCCATGTCACCCCACCGGCTATGAGCCGCTCCCTGGGCCGCATCCGCAAGGTCACCGGTGACCAGATCCTGGTCCGCACCGGTCGCACCATGGTCCCCACCACCCGCGCACTGGCCATCCGCGCCCAGGTCCACGCCGTCGTGCAGGAGGCCCATCAGCTTCTCTCCGCGCAGCATGGCCTCAACCTCGCGACTCTGGAGCGGGTGTTCACCCTGCGCTGGCACGACGCCCTGACCGTCGCCTGCGGTCCGGCCCTGATCGCCGCCATCCACCGCCGGGCCCCCGGCGTGCAGCTGCGTCTGCCCGCCGAACCCGGCACGGACACCCCCGACCTACGCCGGGGCGAGGTCGATATCGAATCCAGCTCCACGCTGCCGACCCTCGCCGACATCCGCCACCGCCTCGTGGGCAAAGACCGGATCGTCGTCGCCGTCCGCCCCGGTCACCCGCTCGCCGAAGGCCCGCTGAGCGTCGAGCGCTACACGGCCGCCGACCACGTCACCGTCTCGCGTCGCGGACGCCTGCGCGACCCGATAGACGAAGCCCTGACCACACGCGGCCACGAACGCCGCGTCGTCGCCGCCGCGCCCACTGCCGCCATCGCGCTGCAACTAGCCCTCGACACCGACCTGGTGGTCACCCTTCCCGACGCGGTCACCCGCGCGGCCCGGGACCAACTCGGTCTGATCACAATGCCCCTGCCACTCCAGATGCCCGCCATCCCGCTGTACCTGCTGTGGCACCAGCGCCACGACGACGACCGCGCCCACACCTGGCTGCTGGACCTGGCCACCGAAACCGTCCGGGCACTGTTCGCACCACTGCCAGACTCCCAACAGGCCGGGACCGACTGACTCCCGTTCTCGGGTTCTGGCTGGAGGAGTTGCTGTTCCCGTCGATCGCCGACGTGGCGGTGCTGTCGGCCGCCGTGAACGCCGAGGCGGTACGCCCAGGGGCCCGAAGCAAGGCGGCGGGGGCCATGTGTCCGGGACGCGGGAGCTGGTCTCGGCGGATTCGCGGCTCCTACCTGCGGTTTCCTGCTGATGTGCCCCAGCGGAGGCAGAACGGCCGGACGGTGAGTCAAGCTCAGCGCGTGCCGGTGCGACGCAGGTGGGCGTCGATCAGGGCGAAGACCGTGTCCGGCTGTTCGATGTGCGGCAGGTGGCCCGCTCGGGGGACGGTCTCCAGCCGGCCCCGGCCGAAGGCTGCCGCGTACGCCGCACCGTAGGCCGGTGTGACGACGCGGTCGCTCTCACCCCATAGCAGGAGGGTTGGCAACTGCACCCGTCCGAGCCTGCCGAGCAGCCCGGGGTCGTGCATGTAGGGGTCTCCCGCCAGCAGGCGCATGGTCTCCATGTTGCCCTGTCGGCGGGCGAGTTCCTCGGGCGGGACCGCGGTGGGTGGGACGTAGTAGCGCTCGGGCTCGTGCCAGGAGTGTTCGGCGAGGCCGCGGGCGTCGAGGGCGAACACGTCCGTGATCGGCTCGGAAGCGACGTCGACGCCGACGGCGTCGATCAGGACGAGGCTGGACAGGGTGCCGGCGGTGTCCTGTGCAGCCATCTCGGCGGCGACCCACCCGCCGAGCGAGGAACCGACGACGAGTACGTCGCGCAGCCCGCGGTCGCGGAGCAGTTCCAGGTAGGCGCGGGCGAGGTCGCTCATGCCGGTGCACCACGCGGCGCGCGGCGTACCGTCCCAGCCCGGGTGGACGGGCGCGAGGGTGTGGGCGGCCCGGGCGAGGTGGCCGGCGAGGCCGGCGACGGTCGGCCGTCCTCCGCCACCGTGCAGGACGAGCACGGGCCGCCCGGTGCCCGCTTCCGACAGGGCGAAGGGCGGCGTGAACGACGTTTCCCCGTAGGGCGATCCATGCGCTGAAGAGGTCATGTGCCCACTCTAACTAAGGATGTTTATATAAACCAGCTTAGTTTGAGACTATGCTCGCCCCATGCACACAGACCTCCAACTGCTCGGCAGGGCGGTGAAACAGGCCCAGTACCGCAACCACCGGGCGCTGGACACTGCTCTCGCCGCTGTCGGCACCACCCTTGCGCAGTGGGATGCGCTGCGGGCGATCAGCCGGTCCCCGGGCGCGTCCGCGCGCGAACTCGCCGCCGCCACCTTCCAGAGCGAGCAGGCGTTCGGCACCCTCGTGGGCCGCCTGACGAAGCAGGGCGTGGTCGAACGGAGCCCGGGTCGGGGGAGGCGCATCGACCACCACCTGACGCCCGCCGGCGAGCACCTCCTGGCCGCCGGGGGCGAGGCCGCCGACCAGGTCCTCGCCGCGAACTTCGCGGCCCTCGCCGAGCCGGACCGCGCGACCCTCCTCGCCCTGCTCCAGCGCCTCAACGGCGAGGAGGAACCCGGGGCGGGAGCGCCGACCGCCGTCTGAGAGGGCGGCGGCAACCGGCAAGCGGACTGCGTCCGTGCTCGGACCGGTGCGGCAATCGCGTGCGCGCCGCCCGCCACGACACCGACCATTTGGCATAGGCGGGCGAAGGTCCAGGTTCGTCGTCCCGTGAGCAGGGCGGATGCGGGCGTGACCGCTCGCGGGGTCAAGGACGGGTACCGCGGACCAGTGCCCTGACCGCCGACCCGTCAACCTGAAGGTGCGCCGGGCCCGGCGGTCGCCGACGAAGACCGCTGAGAGCGGCACCATCCTCCGGCCCTGGGCCACTGGACGACCGTCGTGCGCCCAGCGGCGGCCGCCGTGTTGCACGTCTGCCCGGCCCCGAATCTGTGCCGTGGCAGGACTCGAACCGGACCGACGGGGTTACGCTCTGCGCCATGCGATGAAGTGGCCCAGGGGGTTGGATCCTTCGCCTCCCACGCCGAGGGGCGGGTGAAGCGGCCGAGCCTGGCACCCTGCGGTCAACTCCTGTGCCGTTGCGTCGAAGGACTCATCCTCGTCTGGTTGGGGGATACGCGGGAGATTGCGGGGGGTGGCRGGCCGCCAGGGCCGAATCCGAGCGGGCGGACGCCTGGGGGATCCAGATGGAATTGCGCCGCCGGGCCGGGCCGCCGGCCTTCGGAGGTCGACGTAAGGATTTGGGAAAATGACACAGGACGGCAGACGGAACCACAGTATGCGATACAAGAACGAAGATGATGTCAAGCAGGCGCTGGGAATCGACTCCTGGAGGAACCTTTCCAAGGAGAAGATGATCAGGTTCGCGGCCATGATGCCTGACATGGACACTGAAGTGGCTCTGAAAATCGTTGAACAGTTCCCCGTGTTCAAGGATTTCGCCATGGGTATCGTGGGCGTGATGGAGAAGGCGCACGAGTCCACGCTCTCGGCCAACAAGAAGAGCCAGAAGTATTTCCATCGGGCCTGCCAAGAAATAAGGGACATCCTCAAGCGTGAACTCGATAGGGGTGACCTGGGTTGGGAGGAGAGGAAATACATCATCGAACGAATCCAGGAAACCGGAAGGATGGAGTTCGAGAAGGACAGCGAGAACAAACGGTTCCTGGATGGGATGCTCAAGAAGGTTGTGGTCGGCGTGGGTGCGGTAGCCGCCCTGGGCGTGGCTTTTGTCGGCGGCAAGGTGATAGCCGAAAGCAAGGACAGCCCCGAAGGGTCCGCGGAGGCTTGACCTCGATATTTCGCATCTCGCTCCCCGTCGGGAGCGGTCCGACCGGCTGGCCCCCGGTCGCGCTGCCGGCGTCGTGGGGGGGCGTAGGTTCGGGCGGCTCACCCGGATGTCGTACGGGTTCACCCGGGCGGGGCACGCTCCGTCCTCGTGCTGTTGCGTGGCACGCGTCGCGCGTCGAGGCTCGGCGCACGGCCTGGATCGCCCGTGTCGAGGCGGCCCGGCGTTCTCGGAGCGACGGGAGGGAGCCATGGCGGCTCCGAACGCGTCGGACGACGGCACTGGATCGCCGCGGCAGCCCGCCGGGCCGGCTCAGCGCAGTTTCGGGCTGAGGGTCGCCACCGCGCTGATCATCGGCACGATCATCGGTGTCGGAGTGTTCAACCTTCCCACCGCGCTGGCCACTTACGGGCCGATCGGTCTGGTCTCGATGGGGCTGACGACCATCGGTGCGCTGGCGCTCGCGCTTCTGTTCGCCGCGCTGTCTCGGCGGCTTCCCGCGGACGGCGGCCCCTACGCGTACGCGCGCACCGCGTACGGCAACACGCTCGGGTTCTTCAGCGCGTGGTCGTACTGGATCACCGCGTGGGCGGGCAACGCGGCGATCGCGGTCGGATGGGTGCTGTACGTCGAGGTGTTCCTGAACCAGGGGCACAACCGGTTCTTCTCGGTCCTGTTGGTGCTGGCCGCGCTCTGGCTGTCCGCGTTGGTGAACCTCGTCGGGGTGCGGCAGATGGGCCTGGTGCAGGTGGTCACCACGGTGCTGAAGTTCGCGGCGCTGGCCTTCATGGCTACCGTCGGGCTGTTCTTCGTGGACGGGGCGAACTACAGCCCGGCGAACATCAGCGGCGAGGGCACCGTCGCGGCCATCGGCGGCGGCATGGCGATCGGCCTGTTCAGCTACCTCGGGGTGGAGACCGTTGCGGTGGCCGCGGGCAAGGTTCGCGATCCGGATCGCAACATCCCGCGCTCCACCGTGATCGGGACGCTGGCGACGGCCGCGGTGTACATGCTCTCCCTGGTCGCGGTGTTCGGGATCCTGCCGGCCGCGCGGCTGAAGGACTCCACCGCGCCGTTCTCGGACGCCGCGAACGTGATCTTCGGCGGGACCTGGGCCGGGAACGCGATGGCCGTCGCCGTGATCATCTCCGGGCTCGGCGCGCTGAACGGCTGGACGATGATCTGCGCGGAGATGCCGCTCGCGGCGGCGCACGACGGGCTGCTGCCCGCGCGGTTCAAGCAGCTGTCCGCCAAGGGCGTGCCGGCGTTCGGGGTGGTCGCCTCGACCGTGCTGGCGTCCGTCGCGGTGATCGTGAACTACTCCGGGTCCGGCGGCACCTCGGTGTTCACCACGCTGGTGCTGATGACGGGCATCACGGCCGCCATCCCGTACGCGCTCTCCGCCGGAGCGCAGATCAAGTGGCGGCTGGCGGACCGGCGGCACGCGCAGCGCGCCCGGTTCGCCCGCGACATGGTGATCGCGGTGCTCTCTCTGGCGTTCTCGCTCCTCTTCATCTGGTACTCGCGCGACACCAGCCGCACCTCGTGGGGCTACTGGGCCCCCTTCCTGCTGGCCGCGGCGGCCCTGCTGTGCGGCGTGCCCGTCCACCGCGCGCAACGCCGGCACATGACGCCGCCGACGGAGGTGCCGCCATGGCGGTGACGGAGCCGACCGAGCCCGGCCCGGACACCCCGCCCGCGCCCGCCCCGCCCCGGGCGCGTCAACTGACGGCGGAGCTCGGGAGCTCCGCCGTCACCGGGGGGCCGTCTCCCGCCCTGGGCAGCGTGAGGACCATGGTCAGGCCACCGCCGGGGGTGTCCTCGGCGGTCAGCGTGCCGCCGATGGCCTCGGTGAAGCCGCGGGCCACGGCGAGGCCCAGGCCCACGCCGGCGCCGCGCGGGGCGTCGCCGTGGCGCTGGAAGGGTTCGAAGATGCGGTCCTTGGCCTCGTCCGGGACGCCCGTGCCCCGGTCCACCACGCGGAGTTCGACCCGGTCGTGCAGGGCGCTGGCGGTGACCAGGACCGGCCGGCCCCGGGGGCTGTACTTGACGGCGTTCTCGACGATGTTGGCGACGGCGCGCTCCAGCAGGCCCCGGTCGACGGGGACCATGGGAAGCGTTTCGGGGATGTCGAGCTCGACGCTGTCCTCCGGCACGCCGCCCAGGGCCATCGGGACGACCTCGTCGAGGTCGGTCTCGCGGATCAGCGGGACGACGGTGCCGGTGTTGAGGCGGGACATGTCGAGCAGGTTGCCGATCAGCGCGGCGAGCCGGTCGGCGCCCTCCTCGATGCCCTCCAGCAGGCCCGCCCTGTCCTCCTCCGACCACTCCACGTCCTCGGAGCGCAGGGAGGTGACGGACGCCTTGATAGCGGCCAGCGGAGTGCGCAGGTCGTGGCTGACGGCGGCGAGCAGAGCGGTGCGGATGCGGTTTCCCTCGGCGAGCCCGCGGGCCTCCTCGGCCTCGTCGAGCAGGCGCTGCCGGTCCAGTACGACGGCGGCCTGGGCGGCGAAGGCGCCGAGTACGCGCCGGTCCTCGGCGGGCAGCACCCGGCCGGCCAGGGCCAGTGTCATGTTCTCGCCGATCGGCATGTCGACGTCGGCGTTCTCCGGGCGGGCGACCGGATGGCTGCCCACGGACGCGGCCGTGGACCACGCGTCGACCTCGCTCGCGCGCTCCAGCAGGGCCACGGAATCCATGGAGAAGGTCTCGCGGAGCCGTTCCAGGAGGGCGTCGAGGGAGTCCTCACCGCGCAGGACGCTGCCGGCGAGGAAGGAGAGGATCTCGGACTCGGCCCGTAGCCGGGCCGCCTGGTGGGTACGGCGCGCCGCGAGGTCGACCACGGACGCCACCGAGACCGCCACGCCCACGAAGATCGCGATGGCCACGATGTTCTTCGGGTCGGCGATGGTCAGCCGGTAGAGCGGTGGCGTGAAGAAGTAGTTCAGCAGGAGCGATCCGAAGGCCGCCGACGCGAGCGCCGGCATCAGCCCGCCCAGCAGGGCGGCCGCGACCGTGCAGGTCAGGAACAGCAGCATGTCGTTCGCCAGCCCGAGCCCGGGGACGACCTGGCTGAGCAGCAGGGTGAGCAGGGCCGGTCCGGCGATTCCCGTCACCCAGGCCCGGATGATCCGGGACCTCCCGAGCCGCGCCCTGCGGGCGATCGGCAGGCCACGGCCCTTGGCCGCCGCGTCGTGGGTGACGATGTGCACGTCCAGGTCCGGCCCGGACTCGCGGGCGACGACCGCGCTCACCCCGGGCCCGAAGAGGTACTGCCAGGAGCGCCTGCGGCTCACGCCGAGGACGATCTGGGTCGCGTTCACGCCCCGGGCGAACTCCAGCAGGGCGTCGGAGACGTTGTCACCGATGACGTGGTGGAAGGTGCCCCCGAGGTCTTCGACCAGCGTGCGCTGGACGGCGAGTTCCTTCGGCGAGGCGGAGGACAGGCCGTCGCTGGCGGCGATGTAGACGGCGAGCACCTCCCCGCCGGCGCCCTTCTCCGCCAGGCGGGCCGCGCGGCGGATGAGGGTACGGCCCTCCGGTCCGCCGGTGAGGCCGACGACGATGCGTTCGCGGGCTTGCCAGGTGGTGCGGATGTTGTGTTCGCCGCGGTATTCCCGCAGGTACTCGTCGACCCGGTCGGCCGTCCACAGCAGGGCCAGCTCCCGCAGGGCGGTGAGGTTGCCGGGCCGGAAGTAGTTGGACAGGGCCGCGTCGACCTTGTCCGCCTGGTAGACGTTGCCGTGGGCCATCCGGCGGCGCAGCGCCTGCGGGGACATGTCAACCAGCTCGATCTGGTCGGCCCGCCGCACCACCTCGTCGGGGACCGTCTCGCGCTGGCGCACGCCGGTTATGGTCTCGACGACGTCGCCCAGGGACTCCAGGTGCTGGATGTTGACCGTGGAGACCACGTGGATCCCGGCACGCAGCAGTTCCTCCACGTCCTGCCACCGCTTGGTGTTGCGGGAGCCGGGGACGTTGGTGTGCGCGAGCTCGTCCACCAGGACGACCGCCGGCCGCCGGCCGAGGATCGCGTCCACGTCCATCTCGGCGAAGGTCGTGCCCCGGTAGTCGAGGTCCCGCCGCGAGACCACCTCCAGACCGTGCAGCATCACCTCGGTGCGCGGCCGGTTGTGGTGTTCGACGAAGCCGACGACGCAGTCGGTGCCCCGCTCGATCCGGCGGTGCGCTTCGGAGAGCATCGAATGGGTCTTGCCGACCCCCGGCGCCGCGCCGAGGTAGATACGGAGCTTTCCGCGTCCCATGATGGTGAGTCTGTTCCCGTCCTGTTCCTGTTCGGCGTGGTTCACGGTTCGAAGCGGTAGCCCATGCCCGGTTCCGTGATCAGGTACCGGGGGTGGGAAGGGTCCGCTTCGAGCTTCCGCCGGAGCTGGGCCATGTAGACGCGCAGGTAGTTCGTGTTGTCGCTGTAGGTCGGGCCCCAGACTTCGAGCAGCAGCCGGCCCTGGGAGACCAGGTGGCCCGGGTGGGTGACGAGGATCTCCAGCAGGTGCCACTCCGTCGGGGTGAGCCGTACGCTGAGGTCGCCGCGCTGGACCTTCTTGGCGAGCAGGTCGATGGTGAACCCGTCGGTCGTGACCAGCGTGATGGCGCTGGTCCTCTGCTCGGGATCCGCCTGCCGCCGGGTGGCCGCGCGGAGCCGGGCCAGGAGCTCGTCCATGCTGAAGGGCTTGGTGACGTAGTCGTCGGCACCGGCGTCCAGCGCACGGATCTTGTCCTCCGAGGTGTGCCGGGCGGACAGGACGAGGATCGGGACCCGGCTCCACCCCCGCACCCCCTTGATGACGTCGATGCCGTCCATGTCGGGCAGCCCGAGGTCGAGGACGATGACGTCGGGTCTGCGGGCCGCTGCGAGCCGCAGGGCCGAGCTGCCGTCGGGAGCCTCCTCGACTTCGAACTTCCGCGCCTGGAGATTGATCTTGAGCGCGCGGACGAGCTGGGGATCGTCCTCCACCACCAGCACCCGGGTCATCGGTGTGCAGCCTTCCTTCTTCGCGAGCGGAACGGTGAGGAGCCGGCGGGGTGCGAACGCTGCGCACCCCGCCGGCTCGCGGCTCGTGTGGGGCGAACCATCAGTTCCCGGTCAGTGCCTTGAGGGCGGTGTTGAGTTCGAGGACGTTGACGCGGGGTTCCCCCATGAAGCCGAGGGTGCGGCCCCGGGTGTGGTCGGCGACGAGCTTCTCGACCCGCTTGACGTCGAGGCCGTGCCGCTCGGCGACCCGGTGGACCTGCAGGTCGGCGTACTGCGGGGAGATGTCCGGGTCGAGGCCGGAGCCGGAGGAGGTGACGGCGTCCGCCGGCACGTCCCGCGGATCGACCTTGTGGGTCACCGTCGAATTGTCGGCGACCACGGCCTCCTTGGCGTCCTTGACCAGCTTGACGAGGTCCGGGTTGTCGCCGGCCTTGTTGGTGGCGCCGGAGAGCAGGAGGGAGTACCGGGTGTTGACGCTGTTGCCGCCGAGGCCGTTCGAGGGCCGGGGCTGGAACCAGTCGAGATCCGGCCTGGCTGCCTCCCCGGCGTCGTCGGGGTCCTTCTTCGGCAGGTCGTACCTCTGCCCGATGAGGGAGGATCCGACGACGTCGCCGCTCTTGTCCCTGATCTCGGAGCCGTTGGCCTTGTCGTTGAACAGGGCCTGGGCGATCCCGGTGACGGCGAGGGGGTAGAGCACGCCGCACACGATCGTCAGGACGAGCAGGGCCCTCAGGCCCGCGCCGATCAGACGCGCTGTGTTGCCTACGGAGTTGTTCATGGCGGGTATCAGCCGATTCCGGGGATGAGGGTGATGAGCATGTCGATGATCTTGATGCCGATGAACGGGGCGACGAGGCCGCCGAGTCCGTAGACGCCGAGGTTGCGGCGGAGCATCTTGTCGGCGCTGGCCGGCCTGTACCGCACGCCCTTGAGGGCCAGCGGGACGAGGGCGATGATGATCAGCGCGTTGAAGATGACGGCGGACAGGATCGCCGACTCGGGGGAGGCCAGGCCCATGATGTTCAGCTTGTCCAGGCCCGGGTAGACCACGGCGAACATCGCGGGGATGATCGCGAAGTACTTCGCGACGTCGTTGGCGATGGAGAAGGTGGTCAGCGCGCCCCGGGTGATGAGGAGTTGCTTGCCGATCTCSACGATSTCGATGAGCTTGGTGGGGTAGGAGTCGAGGTCGACCATGTTGCCGGCCTCCTTGGCGGCCGACGTGCCCGTGTTCATCGCGACGCCCACGTCGGCCTGGGCGAGCGCGGGGGCGTCGTTGGTTCCGTCGCCGGTCATCGCGACGAGCTTGCCGCCCGCCTGCTCCCGCTTGATGAGGGCCATCTTGTCCTCGGGGGTGGCCTCGGCGAGGAAGTCGTCGACACCGGCCTCTTCGGCGATGGCCTTGGCGGTGAGCGGGTTGTCACCGGTGATCATGACGGTCTTGATGCCCATGCGGCGCAGCTCGTCGAACCGCTCGCGCATGCCCTCCTTGACGACGTCCTTGAGGTGGATGACGCCCAGGACCCGGGCGCCGTCCTCGTCCTCGACGGCGACGAGCAGCGGGGTGCCGCCGGCCTGCGAGATCGCGTCGGTGAGCGCCTGCGCGTCGTCCGCGACGGATCCTCCGCGCTCGTCCACCCAGGAGATGACCGAACCGGTCGCACCCTTGCGGACCTTGCGGCCGTCGACGTCCACACCCGACATACGGGTCTGGGCGGTGAAGACGATCCATTCGGCGTGGGCGAGTTCGCCCTGGTGGCGTTCGCGCAGTCCGTACTCCTCCTTCGCGAGGACCGCGATGGAGCGGCCCTCGGGAGTCTCGTCGGCGAGGGAGGAGAGCTGGGCCGCGTCGGCGAGTTCGGCCTCGGTGACGCCCTTGACGGGGACGAACTCGGCGGCCTGCCGGTTGCCGAGGGTGATGGTGCCGGTCTTGTCGAGGAGGAGCGTGGACACGTCACCGGCGGCCTCGACGGCGCGGCCGGACATGGCCAGGACGTTGCGCTGGACGAGCCGGTCCATGCCCGCGATGCCGATCGCGGAGAGGAGGGCGCCGATGGTGGTGGGGATCAGGCAGACCAGCAGCGCGGTCAGCACGATCATCGACTGCTTGGCGCCGGCGTAGATCGCGAAGGGCTGGAGGGTGACGACGGCGAGCAGGAAGACGATCGTCAACGAGGCGAGCAGGATGTTGAGCGCGATCTCGTTGGGGGTCTTCTGCCGGGCGGCCCCCTCGACCAGGTTGATCATCCGGTCGATGAAGGTCTCACCGGGCTTCGTCGTGATCTTGACGACGATCCGGTCGGAGAGGACCTTCGTACCGCCGGTGACCGCGCTGCGGTCGCCGCCGGACTCCCGGATGACGGGCGCGGACTCACCGGTGATCGCGGACTCGTCGACGGAGGCGACGCCTTCGACGACGTCTCCGTCGCCGGGGATGATGTCACCGGCCTCGCAGACGACGAGGTCGCCGATGCGCAGATCGGTGCCGGGGACCTGCTCCTCGCCCGGGCCGTCCTGGGTCAGGCGGCGGGCGACGGTGTCGGTCTTGGCCTTGCGGAGGGTGTCGGCCTGGGCCTTGCCGCGGCCCTCGGCGACGGCCTCGGCGAGATTGGCGAAGATCGTGGTCAGCCACAGCCAGGCGGTGATCGCCCAGCCGAACCAGTCCGTCGGGTCCTTCAGGGCCAGCACGGTGGTGACCACCGAGCCGACCAGGACCACGAACATCACCGGCGACTTGACCATCACCCGGGGGTCGAGCTTGCGCACGGCGTCCGGGAAGGACGTCAGCAACTGCGCGGGGTCGAACAGCCCTGTGCCGACGCGTCCGCCGTCCGGCTTCCGGCCGGTGGGTACGTCCTGGTGCGGAGGGCGGGTCGGAGTCACGGTCGGCATGACGTCCTCTTGCTTCCTGGTGTCGGAGGTCATGACGCCAGCCCTTCGGCGAGCGGACCCAGCGCGAGCGCCGGGAAGTAGGTCAGACCCGTGATGATGACGATCGTGCCGACGAGCAGGCCGGCGTAGAGGGGCTTGTCCGTGCGCAGGGTTCCCGCCGTCTCCGGTACGGGGTTCTGTTCGGCGAGCGAGCCGGCCAGTGCGAGGACGAACACCATGGGCAGGAACCGGCCCAGCAGCATGGCGAGGCCGATGGTGGTGTTGAACCACTGCGTGTCGGCGTTCAGGCCTGCGAAGGCGGAGCCGTTGTTGTTGGCGCCCGAGGTGTAGGCGTACAGGACCTCGGAGAAGCCGTGCGCCCCGGAGTTCAGCATCGAGTGCGGCGGGGTCGGCAGGGCCATGGCCGCGGCCGTGAAGCACAGCACCAGCGCCGGGGTGATGAGGATGTAGCAGGCGGCCAGCTTGATCTCGCGGGTGCCGATCTTCTTGCCCAGGTACTCCGGGGTGCGGCCGACCATGAGGCCGGCGATGAACACCGCGATGATCGCCATGACCAGCATGCCGTAGAGACCGGAGCCGACACCGCCGGGCGCGATCTCGCCGAGCTGCATGCCGAGCATCGCGATGCCGCCGCCGAAGCCGGTGAAGGAGGAGTGGAAGGAGTTGACGGCACCCGTGGACGTGAGGGTGCTGGCCACCGCGAAGATCGACGAGCCGCCGATTCCGAAGCGGGTCTCCTTGCCCTCCATCGCCCCGCCCGCGACCTCGAACGCCGGGCCGTGGTGGGCGAATTCGGTCCACATCATCAGGGCGGTGAAGCCGAGCCAGATGACGGCCATCGTCGCCAGGATCGCGTAGCCCTGGCGCAGGTTGCCGACCATCCGGCCGAACGTGCGGGTGAGCGCGAACGGGATCACCAGGATGAGGAAGATCTCGAAGAGGTTGGAGAAGGGGGTCGGGTTCTCGAAGGGGTGGGCGGAGTTGGCGTTGAAGTAGCCGCCGCCGTTCGTGCCGAGCTCCTTGATGACCTCCTGGGAGGCCACCGCCCCGCCGTTCCACTGCTGCGTGCCGCCCAGGAACTGGCCGACCTCGTGGATGCCGGCGAAGTTCTGGATCGCCCCGCAGGCGACCAGGACCAGCGCGCCGATCACCGAGATGGGCAGCAGGATCCGGACGGTGCCGCGGACCAGGTCGGCCCAGAAATTGCCGAGTTCGCCGGTGCGGGAGCGCGCGAAGCCCCGTACCAGGGCCACCGCCACGGCCATGCCGACCGCGGCCGAGACGAAGTTCTGCACGGCGAGGCCGCCGGTCTGCACGACGTGGCCCATCGCCTGCTCACCGGCGTACGACTGCCAGTTGGTGTTCGCCACGAAGGACGCGGCGGTGTTGAAGGCCTGGTCCGGGTCGATCGAGGCGAAGCCGAGCGAGCCGGGCAGGACGCCCTGCAGGCGCTGCAGGGCGTAGAGGAACAGGACGCCCACGGCCGAGAAGGCGAGGACGCCGCGCAGGTACGCGGGCCACCGCATCTCGGCGGTGGGGTTGGCGCCGATCGCCTTGTAGATCCACTTCTCCGGCTTGTAGTGCTTCTCGGAGGAGTAGACGCGGGCCATGTAGTCGCCCAGCGGACGGTAGGCCAGGGCCAGCGCGGCGATCAGAGCGAGGAGCTGGAGGACACCAGCGATCCGGGGACTCATGTCGGCTCAGAACCTCTCCGGGTACACGAGGGCGAGGACGAGGTATCCGAGCAGGGAGACGGCCACGACGAGGCCGACGACGTTCTCGACGGTCACAGCTTGGCCACCCCTCGGGCGATGAGAGCCACCAGCGCGAACACCGCGACCGTGGTGACGACGAAGGCCAGATCGGCCATCGTGAGCTCCTGATGAAGTGATGAAGTGGAATCGGCCGGAGTGGCCGATACCGAGCAAAGCGCGAGTGGCTCCCCGCGTTAAGGGACCTTGACGGGGTCCATACGGGCGCGGGGCAACCCTTGATGCGGCCCTGACGCGGGGTCTCGGGTTCAGAGCCACTCGGGCCCGTCTGCGGGGCTCGGCGTACGGAGCGCGTGAAGAGTGGTCCGGTCGGCGTATGGAACTCGCCAAGGTGGCCGACGGCAGCGGTGAGCGGCTCCGACGCTGTCCTCACTCTGCCCACTTCGGAGGAACGGCGACATGGCCATGCACACAGGAGAACCAACCGCTGCCGGACAGGGGCCGGGCCGCCAGGAGGAGCCCCCTGATACCGGCGCCGGGCCGGCGGCCGAGCCGGGGGAGCGGCACAAGCTGACCGCGCTCCAGGGCCTCGCCGCGCTCTCCCTGGACGCCATGGCCTCCGTCGCGTACGGCCCCGAGTCGATCGTGCTCGTGCTCGCCGCGGCCGGGGGGTACGGCCTCGGCTTCACCCTCCCGGTGACCCTGGCGATCGCCGCGCTGCTGGCCGTACTGGTCGCCTCGTACCGACAGGTCATCGCCGCCTTCCCCGACGGCGGCGGCTCCTACGCGGTGGCCAAGCGGCACCTCGGCCCGCGTACGAGCCTGGTCGCCGCGGCCTCGCTGATCCTGGACTACGTCCTGAACGTCGCCGTGTCGGTCACCGCCGGTGTGGCCGCCCTGACCTCGGCGTTCCCCTCGCTGTACGGGGAGCGGGTGTGGATCTGCCCGGGCGTGCTCGTGCTGGTCACGGCCGTGAACCTGCGCGGCGTCGTCGACTCGGCCAAGGCGTTCCTCGTGCCCACGGCCGTGTTCGTCGGCTCGATCCTCGCCATGATCACCGTCGGTCCGTTCCGGGACGGGCCGGTGTCCACCGAGACCGCCGCAGGGCACGCCTCCGCCCTCGGCGACGGCGCCACCACCGTCGGCGCGCTGCTCCTGCTCAAGGCCTTCTCCGCCGGCTGCTCGGCACTCACCGGTGTCGAGGCCGTCGCCAACGCCGTGCCCTCCTTCCGGGCACCGGCCGCCCGCCGTGCCCAGCGCACCGAGATCGCCCTCGGCGCCCTGCTCGGTGCGATGCTGATCGGCCTGTCCCTGCTCATCGGCCGGTTCCACCTCCAGCCGGTGGAGGGCGTGACCGTCCTCGCCCAGCTCGCGGACGCCTCCTTCGGCCACAACGCGGCCTTCTACGTCGTCCAGTTCGCCACCGTGGTGCTGCTGGCCCTCGCCGCGAACACCTCCTTCGGCGGGCTGCCCGTCCTGATGGGCCTGCTGGCCCGGGACAACTACCTCCCGCACGTGTTCGCGCTCAAGGCCGACCGGCAGGTCCACCGGCACGGTGTGGTCTGGCTGGCCCTGGTGTCCGCCGTCCTGCTGGTGTTCTCCGGCGGAGACGCCAACACCCTGGTGCCGCTCTTCGCCATCGGGGTGTTCGTCGGCTTCACCATCTGCCAGGTCGGCATGGTCCGGCACTGGTCGCTGGAACGCCCCGCCTGGTGGCGGGCGAAGGCCGCGCTCAACGGCTTCGGCGCACTGCTCACCGGTGTGTCCGCGGTCGTGGTGACGGCCACCAGGTTCACCGAAGGGGCCTGGCTGATCGTCGTGGCCCTGCCGCTGATCGTCCTCGCCTTCGAGAAGGTGCACCGCGCATACGGGCGGATCGGTGAACGCCTGGAGCTCGGCCGGGTCCCGCAGCCCCCGGAGCGCTCCCGTTCCCTGGTCGTCGTCCCCGTGTCGGGGCTGTCGCTGCTGACCTGCCGGGCGCTGACCGCGGCCCGCTCGCTCGGCGACGAGGTCCTGGCGGTGACCGTCACCCACCCGGCGCCCGAGGACCGACGGGCCGCCGAAGCGCTGCGCCGCGACTGGGAGCTGTGGAACCCCGGCATCGAGCTCGTCGAACTCCCCTCGCCGACCCGCGCGCTGGGCCGTCCCGTATCGGGCTACGTCCGCGAGCTGACGGAACGGCAGCCGGACACCCAGGTGACCGTCCTGATCCCGGAGACCGAGCCGGAACGCCTCTGGCAGCGGATGCTGCAGAACCAGCGCGGCTCGGTGGTCGCCCACGCGGTACGCCGGGACACCGACGCGGTGATCTGCCGGCTGAGGTTCCGCATCACCGCGGAGCCGCGCTGACGTGTCCCTGTGGACGGATTGCCCGGCGCAAGGCCTGGTCAAAGGCGGGCCGGTTGGGCGAGGATCGCGTCCGCACCGTTGCGCCGACGAATCTCCGGCACATCACATCCATCACAGGAGGATGTCCATGCCCCGCCGTTCCCCTCGCGGCTTGACCGCGGCGGCCACCGCCGCCGCGGCACTGTTCACCCTGGCCGGTCCGGCCTCGGCGACCGGGTCCGCCCCCGCCGCCTCCCTGCCCCAGGGGCGCGTCTTCATGGTCAACCCCGTGCAGTCCTCGGGCGATCAGACCCTCGTCGACTCCAAGGACGGCGCGGACGCCGTGCCCGCCTCGGCCTACACCACGGCCGCCTTGCGCAACCTGGACGGCAGCGGCGGCCTGTCCGGGAAGTGGGCGTACGTCCGGTCGGAGACCGGCGCCGCCGCGACGGTCGCCGACGCCGCCCGGTACGGCCGCGCAGACGACCAGTTCGGTCAGGTCATGGCCTACTTCTGGGTCAACGAGGCGCAGGAGTACCTGCAGGGCCTCGGCTTCGGGAGCGAGTTGCCCGGGGCCAACGACCGGGCCCAGCCGGTCCGTATCAACCAATACGGCGCCGACAACTCCTTCTTCACCGACAAGAAGGCCGAGATCCGCTTCGGGAAGGGCGGCGTCGACGACGCCGAGGACGCCGAGGTGATCGTCCACGAGTACGGGCACGCCGTGCACAACGCCCAGGTCCCGGGCTTCGGCACGTCCCCGGAGGCCGGCGCGATCGGCGAGGCCTTCGGCGACTACCTGGCCGTCGAGGTCGGCGCCCACGCGGACGCCGTCCACGGCTGGCCGAGCAAGACGGACCTGGCGTGCGTCGCCGACTGGGACTCGACCTCCTACAGCACCGCCCCGCACTGCCTGCGCCGGATCGACGGGAACAAGGTCTACGCGGACAGGGTGGGCGAGGTCCACGCCGACGGGGAGATCTGGTCCCGTGCCCTCTTCGACATCCGGGGCGCCCTCGGGTCCCGCACCGCCGACCGCATCATCGTGAACGCGCAGTTCGGCTTCGCGCCCGGCACCAGCTTCCAGGACGCGGCGCTGACGACGATCGCCACCGCTCAGCGCATGTACGGCGGGACCGCGGCGGACACCGTCCGCGCGGCTTTCAAGGCCCGTCAGATCCCGGGCATGTGACGGACATCCGCTCGGCCCCGAGGTCAACTCCCCTGGGCCAGCGGAATGTTCCCTTTTTGACCGTTGAGCGGACATGAAAGTCCTGTCTCCGGATAACAACAGGTCAAATCCCTGTTGCATACCTGTCAAACACTCGCTCCTTCCTGGCAATCTCACACCCGCCCCCACGGCCACGAAGGAGAACGAGTGCCCCACCACATGTCCTCATCCCCCACCTCCCGCAGCCGGACCCGAGCGCTGCGCACCGCCGCCGTCGTCGCGTCGGCGGCGATGGTCGCGATCTCCGTTCAGGGCGGGTCCGCCAGCGCGGCCGTCGAGCGCGAGGCGGGAGCCACGGCCCTGGCGCTGTCGGCCTCGGCGCGCACCCAGGCGATAGCCGACGCGCAGACCGGAGCGGCCGGTACCGCGCGTGCCATCGGCCTGTCCGACCAGGAACGCCTCGTCGCCCGCGA
This sequence comes from Streptomyces sp. M-16, assembly GCF_052114405.1. Classification (NCBI taxonomy): domain Bacteria; kingdom Bacillati; phylum Actinomycetota; class Actinomycetes; order Kitasatosporales; family Streptomycetaceae; genus Streptomyces; species Streptomyces sp. M-16. Next base: position 48,990 of record NZ_JBFRER010000038.1, read on the forward strand.
TGTGATCAAGGATGCCGACGGCACGGTCCACACCCGCTACGAGCGCACCTACGGCGGACTGCCCGTCCTCGGCGGCGATCTGGTCGTCCATCAGAAGAAGGACGGCAGCCGGAAGACCACCAAGGGCACCGAGGCGCGCATAGCCCCGTCCGCGGCCCGCACCCTGAAGGCCGCGCCCGCCGGCGCCCGTCAGGTGGTCTGGGCCGCGACCGGCACGCCGGTCTTCGCCTACGAGGCCGTCGTCACCGGCACGCAGCCCGACGGCACCCCCAGCGAGCGCCACGTCATCACCGACGCCGCCACCGGCGCCGAGATCTACTCGTACGAGGCCATCGACACGGGCACCGGCACCAGCGAGTACTCCGGCCCCGTCGCGCTCGGCACCAGCCCCAGCGGGTCGGTCTACAGCCTGACCGACGGGGCCCGCGGCGGCCACAAGACCTACGACCTGAACGGCGCGACGTCCACCGCGACCGGCACCCTCTTCACCGACGCCGACGACGCGTGGGGCGACGGCTCGCCGGCGAACCGTCAGACGGCCGCGGTCGACGCCCATTACGGCGCCGCCGTCACCTGGGACTTCTACCGGTCCGAGCTCGGCCGCAACGGCATCGCCGGTGACGGCAAGGCCGCTTACTCCCGTGTCCACTACGGAAACGCCTATGTCAACGCCTTCTGGGACGACAGCTGCTTCTGCATGACCTACGGCGACGGCGCGGGCAACGCCAAGCCGCTCACCTCACTGGACGTCGCCGGCCACGAGATGAGCCACGGCCTGACCGCCGCCACCGCCAAGCTGAACTACAGCCGCGAGTCCGGCGGCCTCAACGAGGCCACCAGCGACATCTTCGGCACCTCCGTGGAGTTCTTCGCGAACAACTCCGCCGACGTCGGTGACTACCTCATCGGCGAGAAGATCGACATCCGGGGCGACGGCACGCCGCTGCGCTACATGGACAAGCCCAGCAAGGACGGCGCCTCCGCCGACTACTGGTCGAAGACCGTCGGGCGGCTCGACGTCCACAACTCCTCCGGCGTCGCCAACCACTTCTTCTACCTGCTCTCCGAGGGCAGTGGGGCCAAGACGGTCAACGGGGTGTCCTACAACTCACCCACCTACGACGGTTCCACCGTCACGGGGATCGGCCGGACCAAGGCCTACAAGATCTGGTACAAGGCGCTCTCGACCTACATGACGTCGACCACCAACTATGCGGGGGCGCGCACCGCGACCCTGCAGGCGACGGCCGACCTGTACGGCTCGACCGGCACCGAGTACCAGCAGGTGGCGGCCGCCTGGAAGGCCGTGAACGTCCAGTGACGCGCTGACGCCCGCCTGAACGGCCGTCAGGGGCCCGCTCCCCGGGAGGGGGACGGGCCCCTGACGCGCGCGCCGGCCCGGGGAGGGGGCGGAGGCCGGGTGCCGGCCGGGCGGGGCGCCCACTGCTGTCCTCGGTCCCCTACGGGGATGTGGTCGTACCGTGCTCGGGAAGGAGTGAGCCGCGGCAGGTCGGGGCGGCGCGCGGCACGTGGTGCGGTCCGCTCCCGCGCCGGGAGGAGCCGGAGCGGGCTCCTGGTCGCGTCAGGACTCTTCGTCGTTCCCCCTGGTGAAGGCGAGGTCGCTCCAGTGCACGCCGCCCCGGTCGAGCGGGTCCGCGCTGTCGCCGTGATGGACGCAGGCCAGCCCCCGGGACCCGGCCAGTGCGATCGTTTCCGCCGCCGTGACCTCGAACATCCGCCGTCCCGGCGGCACCGGACCGTGCCGGAGCGAGAGGAGCAGCAGACCGCCCGGGGCCAGCAGCGCGGCGACGCGGGCCATCGACCGCTCCCGCTCGGCGGCGGTGAGGTGCATCCAGACCGCCGAGATGACGATCAGGTCGTACGGGCCGTGCCGGTCCGTCGCCGTGAGGTCCGGCAGCGCGTCGTCGAGCCAGGTGATCGGGTCGGTGGCGTGGATCCGCCGGGCGTGGGCGCGGAGTTCGCCGGTCGGCTCCACGGCGACCACGGTGTGACCCAGCGCCGTCAGCGCCGACGCGTCCCGGCCGGTGCCGGCGCCGATGTCGAGGACGCGGGCGCCGGGGGGCGGCAGCAGGTGCAGTACACCCGCGTGCACGTCCTCGAACGTCACGCTCTCGTACTGCTCGGCGAGTGCGTCGGAGGCCTCGGCGTACCCGGAGGTGCTGGTGAGGACGGAGGTCATGGTTCGCTCTTTCTTCGCGGCCGCCGAAGGAGTGGACGGCGTGTCACGGACGCCCCCGGACGACATGTCGGGGCCGTTTCCGTAGCCGGTCGAGCTAGAGGGCGGAGGTGTTCAGGAGCCGGTTGGGGGTTCCCGGCGGGACGGCCGTCAGGGCGTCCCGGGTGGCCTGCTGGGTGACCCAGGTGCGTACCTGGGCGGGTGTGGCGCCGGGGTGCGCCGAGAGGTAGAGGGCCACCGCGCCCGTCACGTGCGGGGTGGCCCACGAGGTGGCGGCGGAGTCGCTGGTGGCGGTACCGCTGCCGCCCGCCACCGCGGAGGTGACCTTGTCCCCGGGGGCGTACAGGTCCACGCAGGATCCGTACCCGGAGCCGAAGCCCTCGGTGTCCCGCCAGTGGCGGTCGTCGGCGGTGGAGGCGGCCACGACGATGGCGCCGTGGGCGCCGGCCGGCGAGTGTCCGCAGGCGTCGTCGTTGAAGTTGCCCGCCGCGACGACGACCGGGATCCCGGACTCGACCAGGTGCTGCACGGCGGCGTCGAGCGCCGGCGAGCGGGTCTTGAGGTTGAGGGACATGTTGACCACGGCCGGGCGCCGGGCGTGGGCGGTCACCCACTCGACGGCCTTGATGACGGAGGTCTCGCCCGCCGGCGGGCTGTCCTTGCCCGGCCCGCTGCTGCCGCCCTCTTCGCAGCCGATGGCCTGGACGCGTACGAGTTCGGCCTTGGGGGCGACCCCGTAGGTGCGGCCGCCGATGATGCCGGCCACGAACGTGCCGTGGCCCAGTCCGTCCCCGCCGAAGCAGTCGCCCTGGTCCGGGGCCCCGATGAAGTCGGCGCCGGGAGTGGCGCGTCCGGTGAACTCGGGGTGCTTGAGGTCCATGCCGGTGTCCAGCACGTAGACGTGGACCCCGCTGCCGTCGGTGCCCGCCGTGAAGCGGCCGTCGAGGGGGCGGGTGCGCTGGTCGAGCCGGTCCAGGTTCCACGGGACACCCGTACGCACGAGGGGGGACGTGCCCGTGTGCCCCGACGGCGCGGGGTTTCCCGGGGTGGCTCCCGAGGGGTGGGACGTCGGGTGCGGAGCCCCGGACGGGCCGCCGGTGGCCGGCGCGTGGGCGGAGGGGGACGCCTGAGAGGTCCCGGATCCGCCGCTGGGCCGGGCGGGCGCCGCGGAGCCGGGCTCCCCGGACGGGGTGCAGGCCGAGAGTCCCAGTGCCGCCGCCACCGCGGTGACCAGCATCGTGTTGCCGTACGCCCGTCTCATGTCCCGTCCGTTCCGTCACCCGTCGCCCCGCCCCGGCCGCTTGCCGTCAACGGCCCAGACGTTCCGGAGGGCGCCCCGGTTGCAGAGGCGGAGGCGATGGGATGGGGCTCGATGTCCGCGAAGGACGCCCAGCCGACCCGCGCCCCCGACGACCGGATCCACCACGGAAGGGGCGAGGCGGGTTGCAGAGGCGGTGGCGGTGGCGTGCGTGCCATCGGCTCCGGCCAGGCTCCGGCCCGGCTCCGGCTCCGGCCCGGCTCCGGCCCCGGCTCACACGGCGACCGTCACCGCCCGCGCGAGGACGGCCTCGGTGTCGACTCCCGTCGGGAGGGTGCCGTACGCGCCGCCGTGCTCGCCGCCCAGACGGGACGCGCAGAAGGCGTCGGCGACCGCGGCCGGGGCGTGCCGCAGCAGCAGCGAGGCCTGGAGGGCCAGGGCCATGGTCTCGGTCAGCTGCCGGGCCCGGTATTCGGCTTCGGCGGGATCGGCGAGCTGCTTGTGGAGCCCGGCCACCGCCGCGTCCAGGTGCCGGTCGGCGCCGGCCGCCCGGCCCACCTCGGCGAAGAAGGCCTCGACGGTCTCCGGCTGGCGCGCCATGGCGCGCAGCGAGTCCAGGGCGGCGACGTTCCCCGAGCCCTCCCAGATGGACGAGAGCGGCGCCTCCCGGTACAGGCGCGGCATGCCCGACTCCTCGACGTAGCCGTTGCCGCCCAGGCATTCGAGGGCTTCGGCGGCGTGCCCGGGGGCGCGCTTGCACACCCAGTACTTGGTCACGGCCAGGCCCAGCCGGCGCAGCAGCGCCTCGTCCGAGTCCCCGCGCGCGACCCGGTCGGTGGCCCCTGCCAAGCGCACGGCGACGGCCGTCGCGGCCTCGGATTCGAGGGCCAGGTCGGCCAGGACGTTGCGCATCAGGGGCTGGTCGATGAGGGCCTTGCCGAACGCCCGCCGGTGGGTGGCGTGGTGGACGGCCCGGATCAGACCGAGCCGCATCCCGGAGGCCCCGCCCAGGACGCAGTCGAGGCGGGTCGTGTTGACCATCTCGATGATGGTCGCGACCCCGCGCCCCTCCTCGCCCACCAGCCAGCCGAACGCCCCGTCGTACTCGATCTCGGAGGAGGCGTTGGAGCGGTTGCCCAGCTTGTCCTTGAGGCGCTGGAGCAGCAGCCGGTTGCGGGTGCCGTCGGGCAGGACCCGCGGCAGCAGGAAACAGGACAGTCCTCCCGGGGCCTGCGCCAGGGTCAGGAAGACGTCCGACATGGGCGCCGAGGTGAACCACTTGTGCCCGGTCAGCCGGTACGTGCCGTCCCCGGCCGGTACGGCGGTCGTGGTGTTGGCGCGGACGTCCGAGCCGCCCTGCTTCTCGGTCATCGACATGCCGGCGATCAGCCCGCGCTTGGTGTCGGGCCGGCGCAGCCCGAAGTCGTACGTGCGGGACGCCAGCAGCGGCTCCAGCCACTCGGCCAGGGCGGGCGCGGCGCGCAGCGCCGGGACGGCGGCGTACGTCATGGAGACCGGGCAGGTGTGGCCCGCCTCGACCTGGCTCCAGACGATGAACTTCGCGGCGCGGGCGACGTGCGCGCCCGGTTCGTCCTGCGTCCAGGGGGCCGCGTGCAGCCCGTGCGAGACGGCGGTGCGCATCAGCTCGTGCCAGTACGGGTGGAACTCGACCTCGTCGATCCGGTGGCCGTAGCGGTCGTGGGTGTGCAGGACGGGCTCGTTCTCGTTGGCCAGCCGGCCCCACTGCGCCGCCTGCTCCGAGCCGGCGAGGACGCCGAGGCGGTGCAGCTCGGGCACGGACCAGCCGGCTCCCTCGCGGTCGAGGGCCTCCAGCAGGGCCGGATCCGCGGCGGCGTCGTATCCGTGGTGCGGAGGTACCTGGTTGGTGACCTCATGCGTCTGCGGCATCGTGTCCTCCAAGGGCACGCAGGGTGAAGGTGGTCAGGCCGGGGATGACCTCGCCCGGGGCCGCGTCGCCGTCGGCGAGCGGTCCGACGAGCGCTTCGGCGATCGCCCCGACCAGCGCGGCGGCCGTCAGTTCGGGAGCCTGCGGCGGCAGTTCGCCGACGGCCACGCCCGCGGCGACCTGTCGGGCGAACACGTCGCGGAACGCCCGCCGGAAGACGAGGCGTTCGGTGTCGACGGCCGGATCCGCGGGCTCCGCCAGCAGGGCGAAGGCCCGCCGGGGCGCCTGGAGCGCCCGCGAGGCGAAGGTCTCGACGGCAGCGGCCACCCGCTGAGCGGCGCTCCCGGGCCGGTCCGCGGCGGCGGTCACCGCCTCCACCTCCCGTGCCACGAGGGTCCGGAAGAGGGCGGCGGCGAGCTCGGACTTGCCGGAGAACGACTGGTAGACGCTCCCGGTGGAGATACCGGCCTCGGCCGCGATCGCGGCGACGGAGCAGCCGGCGTACCCCTCCCGGGAGAGCAGGCGGACGGCGGCTTCCAGGACCCGGTCGCGGCGGGCGTCGAGGCGGGCCTGCACGGCGGGCGGTCGGCGGTAGGGCATGGGAAGGATTGAAGCAGTGATTCATTGCTTCACGCCAGACCCGGGCGGGAACCGGTTCCGGCGTCGGCCACGGCGCCGGCCCCGGCCTCGGCCCCTTACGTCATGCGCAGGTGACGGTCACCCGGCCGCYGCCGCCGTTGCTGGAGAAGCCGATCGTGAACCGGCCGTCGGCGGGCGGCAGTTCGGCCCGGCCGCCCAGTGTGATCACCTGAGACGCGTCGGCGGCGAGGGACCCGCCGTCCTCGCTGACGGTGACCCCGGCGGGCAGCTGCCCGACCGACCAGATCAGGTTGCCGCCACCGCTGTTGCGGACCAGAAGGGTGTGGGGCCACTCGCCGTTCGCGCAGTACTCCTGGACTCCGGTCGGACGCAGTGACAGGACCGGCGTGGCGGCCGGGGCGGGTGYGCCGGACTGCTTCGGCGGCTGCGGCGTACGGGCCGGCGAGGGGCTGTTGCCGCCGCGGGTGGGCGGGTCGGAGGCGGCAGGTGCCGGTGTGGCCGCCTTCGTGGCGGGGGTGCTCGGGCTGGTGGCGGGCGCAGGGCTGCCGCTGTCGGAGGAGGCCGTGGGGGCGGGGGCRCCGCCGGGCGCGTCGGCCGACGCGGCACCGGACGGCGTGGCCACCGCCTGGGGCTGGAGGGCGGCCGGGTCGTGGCCGAGCCGCTGCCCCACGAAGACCCCGCCCGCGGCGACCACCAACACACCGCCGATGATCAGCGCCATGGTCTTCATCTTCTTCTTGGCGTGCTTCTGACGCGCCTTCTTGTCCGGGTGCTCGGTACGCCCGCCCTGGACGATGATGCCCTTGCCGACCGAACGGGGGTCGTCCTGCTTGGGCCCGATGGCTCGCGGGTCGTCCTGCTTGGGCCCGATGGCCCGGGGGTCGTCCTGCTTGGGGCCGATGGCCCGGGGGTCGTCCTGCTTGGGGCCGATGGCTCGCGGGTCGTCCTGCTTGGGGCCGATGGCCCGGGGGTCGTCCTGCTTGGGGCCGATGGCCCGCGCCGGGTCGTGCGAGCCGGAAGCCGTGCGGCCTCCCTGGACGATGATGCCGTCCCCGCCCGGGGTCGGGTCGGTGAACCCTCCGCCGGCGTCCGGGGTGGTCCCGTGGGACGGGACCGACGCGTCGTTCTCCGGACGCGGCACGTCCGGTCCACCTCTGCCGTCGCTCATGGCGCGAAACCCCCTGGGGTCACATGCTGGCCGGTCGGAACAGGGCCCCGCTGCCACGGACATGGACCGTGACGACGGGCTGTTCCCACTGAGCCAGTTTTCGGCCACCGGGTCCATCCCCGCGACGTGACGACGACGTCCCGATCCCGTACCGGAGCGGCCGCAGCCGGGCGGGACCGGCCTGCGCGACACGGGGCGGGTCGCGCGCCGGCCCGCTCACGCCGGGGCGGCAGGAGTCGAGGCGGCGGGGGAGAGGGCGTGCTCGTACGCCTGGAAGCCGTCCCGGACCCCGAGGAGGACCTCGCCGAGGACGAGGTGGCCGTCTCTGATGAGCGGGGTGTCGCGCAGCGCCTCGATGAGGAAGTAGTACGCGCCCAGGTCCTCGGTCTCCAGCACGGCGAAGTCGGAGAAGCCGGCACCGCCGAAGGCCTCGGCGTCGAAGAACCGGGCCGTGATCCGGTCCGCGTGCCGTGCGAAGACCGGCTCGATGTGCGTACTGCGCATCCGGTTGCGTTCCTCGCGCGGCAGCGCCAGCCAGCGCGGAGTGAGCGTGTAGGTCAGCACGATGCCGTACTTCATGAGTCCCCCAAAGCAATTGTTTACAGTGTTAACTCCCGTGGAGAGTTAAAGTGATACCTGTTAACTTTGTCAAGTGGAAGGCGGGCCCACGCAGATGACGGACACCCCGGGAACGACCGCGGGCCGACGGCGCCACCGCGTGCGCGAGGAGGCGCTCGCCGATGCGATGCGCATCGCGCGGCGGCTGCTGGTCGAGGAGGGTCCCGAGGCGGTGACCGTGCGCGCCGTCGCCCGTGAGATGGGCCTGACCGCGCCGGGTCTGTACCGCTACTACGCCGGCCACCGGGAGCTGGTCCAGGCCCTGGTCTCGCACCTGTACGACGAGCTGGCCGCCACCCTGGCCGCGGCGCGCGAGCGGCGGCCCGCCGACGAGCCGGGGCAGCGGCTGCGCGAGGTCTGCCGCGAGCTGCGCCGCTGGGCGCTGGCCCATCCGCGGGAGTTCGCCCTGCTGTTCGCCAAGCCCGTGGCGGACGCCGACACCGCGCCCGGGTCCGCCGCCCACGACCCCGGCTGGCGCTTCGGGGGCGTCGTCCTCGGTCTCATGGTCGAGCTCTGGCGGCGCGGCGCCGTCCGGACTCCCGCCGCTCTGGACCCGGTCTGGGCGGCGCAACTGGAGGAGGTGCGCGAACACCTGGCGGGGGAGCCGGTGCCGCTGGAGGTGATCTACGTCTTCGTCGCCTGCTGGGCGCGGCTGTACGGGGCCGTCGCGGTGGAGGTCTTCGGGCACCTCGACTTCGCCCTCACCGACCCCGAGCCGCTCTTCGAGCGCACCGTCGGCGAGATCCTCACCGTGCTGGGCGACCCGTACGCCTGAGCGGGTCTCCCCGCGGGGGCGCAGGGGACGGATCCGGGTCATGGCGCGGGGGTTCCCGTAGTCGCGGTGGGAGGTGATGAGGCCGTCCTTCACGGTGACCACGGCGATGCGGGTCGGACCGCCAGTCGCCGGTACGTCGTACTGGCGGAGGCCCGGACCGGCCGCCCCGTCGGGGAGTCACCGCAGTCCGGAAACCCGGAAGACCGCACGGGCCGTCTCGCCGTCGATGCGCTCCGCCAGCCGCCGCAGGGCGCCCGAGCCGCACCGCAGGGTCCCGCGGCCGGTCGACGTGCGGGCGTCCGTGTCGAGGCGGTGCCACATCGCCGGATTGCGGACGAGGACCATCGGGTCGATCTCGGCCCGGCTCCCGTCCGTGTCCCGCAGGATCATCCGCTGAGCCACTCCGTGGGACCAGCGGACCGAGACGAGCGAGTCGGTACGGACCGTGTCCGTCACGAGCAGCCCGCGGACGCTCAGCAGCCCGGGGCGTACGCAGACCCGGGGCGGGCGCAGGATCACGAAGACGAGACCGGCCAGCCCGGTCCACAACGCGCCCCGCACCACGTCGAGCCTGCCGAAACCGGCGTCCATGACGAGCAGGGCGGCGAAGAGGAGCGATGCGACACCCAGCGCCGAGCGCCTCTCGCCGGCCCAGTGGACGTCGTGCGCGCAGGGGCCGGAGCCCGCTGCCCCGGAACCGTCCGAACCCCTCGCGGCCTGCGTGAAACGTCGTTCCATGGAGTGAGGTTAGGGCGGGGGGAGTGCTCGGCGCCGGGCCCTGACGTGCCGCTGACGGTACGGCTACGCGATGTTGACGCGCCCCCGCCCATGGCGGGCGCACGGAACGCCGTGGCCTCCATACGCATTAAGAATGCGCCGATATAGTCCTATTTGCATTGATAAGTGATCAGGTTGCGTACGCTGGCCCAGCCGTCGATGTCGATGGCTGACTCCCTGCCGTCCGACAGGAGCTCCTCACGATGGCCACCCCCGCCCGCTCCTCGCGCCTGCGCGCGTGGATGCTGGAAGGCCTGACCGCGCAGAGCGGTTCGCCCGCCGCCAAGGAGGCCGCGGCCCAGCCCCACGGGCGGCCGTGGTGGCGCGTCATGTGCCTGACCGGCCTGGACTACTTCTCCACCCTGGGCTACCAGCCCGGCATCGCCGCGCTCGCCGCCGGGCTGCTCTCGCCCTTGGCCACCATCGTGCTCGTCCTGCTCACCCTGTTCGGTGCCCTGCCCGTCTACCGGCGGGTGGCCGAGGAGAGCCCGCACGGCGAGGGCTCCATCGCCATGCTGGAGCGGCTGCTCACGTTCTGGAAGGGGAAGCTGTTCGTCCTGACCCTGCTC
>NZ_JBFRER010000039.1:0-58802 GCF_052114405.1 Streptomyces sp. M-16
GGGTGGGTGCCGGGCCGCCCGGTGGCCGGCTCCGCGGTCCAGCCGGGCTCGTCGGCAGCCGCGGCCGGGGCGCCGTGGAGGGCGGCGGCGGCGAGCAGCGCGGCGCCGAGCCGGGTGAGGGTGTGGAGCACGCGCATGGCCGGGGCCGCTCCGTTCAGGGCCGGGTCCCGCCGGCCCGGCGGCCGCGCCGGGTCAGCCAGAGCGTTCCGGCGGCGCCGGTGAGGAGCACGGTGGCGCCGAGGGTGCCGAGGGCGAGGGCGGAGTCGGCGGGTCCGGTCTGCGGGAGGGTGTCGCCGGTGGGCGGGGCGGGGTCCTGGGCGCCGCCCGCGCCCGTCACCTGGAGTTCCAGGGAGGGCTTGGGGCTGTTCCCGGGGGTGCAGGTGGTGGTGGTCCCCATGGCCTTGATGGTGAGGACCCCCGCGGTGAAGGTGACCTTGCCGCTCTGCCGGGGGGTGTAGGTCCCCGAGAGGTCGCTGATCTTGATGGGGGTGTTGGCGGGCACGGCCTCGGAGTTGGGCGGCCCGGAGACCTGGACGGCGGCCTTCTCGGCGCCGTCGGTCTGGATGACGGCGCTGGGGGTCATGGCGCCCTTGCCCAGTTCGATGGGGCTGGAGGAGACGCCCTTCTGGAAGGACATCGTCAGCTTGTAGCCGTCGCCCTCCTTGACGGCCTTGATGTCGATGGGCGAGACCGCCGACTTGTCCCCGATGGGGGTCTTGCAGTCGTACTGGACGTCGACGACATCGGCGTGGGCCGCGGGGGCGGCGAGCAGCACCGCCGATCCGGCCAGCGCGGAGGCCAGCGCGAGCGCGGTGGAACGTTTCCGGTCGGACACCTTCGTCTTCCCCTCGGGCCACAAGTTACTGACGACACATCAGATTGGTGGCTCAAGGTACGCCCGGGACCTTGCGGAGGGAAGACAAAGGACGGCCCGGTTCCACGGCCTCCCGGACGTGCCGTTTCCGGCCGTTCCCGGGGCGCGCGGGGCGTCGGGTGGGGCGTCAGGCAGGGGCGTCAGGCGGCGCGCACTCCCCGCTGCCAGACGGCGGAGACGAGCGGGACGCCCGGCCGGTAGGCGAGGTGGACGTGACTGGGCGCGTCGAGGAGCGCGAGGTCGGCGCGGGCCCCGGGGCGGATCCGGCCGATGTCGGTGCGGCGCAGCGCGGCGGCGCCGCCGGCGGTGGCCGACCACAGGGCCTCGTCGGGGGTCATGCCCATGTCGCGGACGGCGAGCGCGATGCAGAACGGCATGGAACTGGTGTAGGAGGAGCCGGGGTTGCAGTCCGTGGACAGGGCGACGGTGGCGCCCGCGCCGAGGAGGCGGCGGGCGTCGGGCCACTGGGCGCGGGTGGAGAACTCGGCGCCGGGCAGGAGGGTCGCGACGGTGGTTGCGGCCGCCTGGGCGAGGGCGTCCACGTCGGCGTCGGTGAGGTGGGTGCAGTGGTCGGCGGAGGCGGCCTCCAGCTCCACGGCGAGCTGCACGCCGGGGCCGTGGGAGAGCTGGTTGGCGTGGACGCGCGGGATCAGCCCGGCGGCGGCGCCGGCGGTGAGGATGGCGCGGGCCTGGTCGCCGTCGAAGGCGCCCTTCTCGCAGAAGACGTCCACCCAGCGGGCGTACGGGGCGCAGGCGGCCAGCATCTCGCCGGTGACGAGGTCGACGTAGCCCGCCGGGTCGTCGGCGTAGTCGGGGGAGACGATGTGCGCGCCGAGGTAGGTGACCTCCTCGGTGTGCGCGGCGGCGATGCGCAGGGCGCGGGCCTCGTCGGCGACGGTGAGGCCGTAGCCGGACTTGGTCTCGAAGGTGGTGGTGCCCTGGCGGCGGGCCTCGTCGAGGTGGCGCAGCAGGTTGGCCTCCAGCGCGTCGTCGCTGGCGGCGCGGGTGGCGGCGACGGTGGTGCGGATGCCTCCGGCGGAATAGCTGCGGCCGGACATGCGGGCGTTGAACTCGGCGGTGCGGTCGCCGGCGAAGACGAGGTGGGAGTGCGAGTCGACGAAGCCGGGGATGACGGCGCGGCCGTTCGCGTCGAAGGCGGCGTCGGCGGCGGGGGCCGTGTCGGCKGGGCCCACCCAGGCGATGGCCTCGCCGTCGATGACGACGGCGGCGTTCTCGATCAGGCCGAGGGGGGTGCCGTCGCCGAGGGCGGGGTCGTTGGTGACGAGGCTGCCGATGTTGGTGATGACGGTGGTGGTCATGGGTTCCTCTCGGGAGGTTCGTTTCCCCCACCCCGCCCCTTCCCGGAACCGGGGCCTGCGATCCCGGCCCCGCTCCTGGGGGCTCCGCCTCTGGGGCCCCGTCCCCGGGCCCCCGCGCCTCGGACGCCGGCGGGGCCGGAATCGCCCTGCGGGCGATCCGGCCCGCGCGGCGAGGGGGCGCGACGGGCGCGCGGCACCCGGAACGGGGTCCGGGGCGGGCCCCGGGAAACGGAGGAAGGGCGGAAGGGCGGGGTGGGGGAATGCCGGCGTCAGCCGCGAACGGCCGCGATGGCTTCGGACAGGGCCGTCGGGACGTCCCCGACCAGGGTATGGACTCCGTCGCGGACCACGTGCCGGCCGCCCACCACCGTGTGGCGGACGTCGGCGGCCGAGGCCGCGAAGACCGCCGTCTCGGCGCCGAGCCGCGGCAGCGGGCCCGCCGTGCGGACGGTGTCCAGGGCGATGGTCGTGAAGTCCGCGAGGGCCCCGGACTCCAGGCGTCCCGCGTCCGGGCGGCCCAGGGAGGCGTGGCCGTCGGCGGTGGCGGCCGTCAGGAGGGCGTTCGCCGTCCAGTGCCCCCGGGTCCGGCTGCGCAGGCGCTCGTTCAGCTCCATCGCCCGCGCCTCCTCCAGCAGGTCGATCACCGCGTGACTGTCGCTGCCCAGGGACAGCGGGCTGCCCGCGCGCTGGAGCCGGCCGGCCGGGCCGATGCCGTCGGCGAGGTCGCGTTCGGTGGTCGGGCACATGCAGGTGCCGGTGGTGGTGCCGCCGAGCAGGGCGATGTCGGCGTCGGTGAGGTGCGTGTTGTGGACCCCGGTGGTGCGCGGGCCCAGGACGCCGTGGTCGGCGAGGAGCTGCGTCGGGGTGCGGCCGTGGGCGGCCTGGCAGGCGTCGTTCTCCGCCGTCTGCTCGGACAGGTGGACGTGCAGCGGGGCCTGCCGCTCCTGCGCCCAGGCCGCGACGGTGGCCAGCTGGTCGGCCGGGACGGCGCGCACGGAGTGGATCGCCGCGCCGATCAGCGCGTGCTCGCGTGGCTTGAGTGCGCCGACCCGCTCGGCCCAGGCCTCCGCGGTGCCGTCGGAGAAGCGCAGCTGGTGCGGGTTGGGCGCCTCGCCGAAGCCGGCCGCCAGGTACGCGGTGTCGAGGAGGGTGATGCGGATGCCGGCCGCCGCGGCCGCCTCGATCAGCGCCTCGCCCATCGCGTTGGGGTCGGCGTACGGGGTGCCGCCGGGGGCGTGGTGGACGTAGTGGAACTCGCCGACGTCGGTGATGCCGGCCAGCGCCATCTCCGCGTACACCGCGCGGGCGAGGGCGAAGTAGTTCTCGGGGTTGAGGTTCTGGGCGACGCCGTACATGACCTCGCGCCAGGTCCAGAAGGTGCCCGAACCGACCTGGACGACGGAGCGCAGCGCCCGGTGGAAGGCGTGGGAGTGCGCGTTGGCCAGGCCGGGGACGGTGAGCCCGCGCAGCACCTCCGCCCCGGGGGGCGGGGCGTCCACCCCGGTGCGCAGCCCGGCGATGCGGCCGTCGGCCGCCACGTCGAGGGCCACGCCCGGCTCGACGTGGGTGCCGAGCCAGGCGTGCTCCAGCCAGTACGTCTTCAGCGGCATGCCAGGCCTTCCAGTACGTCTGCGAGGGCGAGGACGCCGGCCACGCAGTCGTCCTCGGCGGCGAACTCCCGCGGGGAGTGGGAGACCCCGGTGGGGTTGCGCACGAACAGCATCGCGGTCGGGACGGCGGCGGAGAGGATTCCGGCGTCGTGTCCCGCCCCGGTGCCGAGGACGGGGACGCTGCCGCCGAGGATCCGGTTCAGCTCGTCGCGCAGGACGTGCTCGAACTCGACGACCGGGGTGAAGGACTCCCGGACGACGGCGAGGTCGATGCCGTCCCGGTCGGCGTGCTCGCGGGCGGCCTTCTCGACGGCGGTGACGACCGTGTCGAGGGTGGCCTGGTCGGCGGCCCGGGAGTCGAGCCAGCCGCGTACGAGGGAGGGGATGGCGTTGACCCCGTTGGGTTCGACCGAGATCTTCCCGAAGGTGGCGACGGCCCCGGCAAGGGCCGCTTCCTGGCGGGCGGCGAGCACGGTCTGCGCGTACGTCAGCATCGGGTCGCGGCGGTCCACGAGGCGGGTGGTGCCCGCGTGGTTGGCCTCGCCGTGGAAGTCGAACCGCCAGCGGCCGTGCGGCCAGATCGCGGAGGCGATGCCGACGCGGTCCCCGGACAGGTCGAGGGCGCGGCCCTGTTCGACGTGCAGTTCGACGAAGGCGCCGATGCGGGCGAGGCGTTCGGGGTCGGCTCCGATGGTCTGCGGGTCGTAGCCGGCCCGCTCCATCGCATCGGGCAGGCTGACGCCGTCGCCGTCGCGGAGCTCGTACGCCTTCTCCTTGGTCAGCTGTCCGGCGGCGAGCCGGGAGCCGACGCAGGCCAGGCCGAAGCGGGCGCCTTCCTCGTCGCCGAAGTTGGTGATGGCCAGCGGGCGGGAGAACGAGGCGCCGCGGGAGCGGAGTTCGTCCAGGGCCGCGAAGGAGGACACCACCCCGAGGGGGCCGTCGAAGGCGCCGCCGTCCGGGACGGAGTCCAGGTGGGAGCCGGTGACGACGGCGTCGCCCGCGAGGGGGTCGCCGAGCCAGGCCCACTGGTTGCCGTTGCGGTCCACCTCGTAGGCGAGGCCGCGGGACTCGGCCTGCGCCCGGAACCAGGCACGGCAGTCGGCGTCGGCTCCGGTCCAGGCGTAGCGGCGGTACCCCCCGCTGTCCGCGTGGCGGCCGATGGGCGCGAGCTCGTTCCACAGGGTGTGGAACGAGCCGGCGCCGCCCCCGGCCGCCGCCGCGGTTGCGGCGGCGGCACGGGGGGCGGATGCCTCGGGGGTGGGGCTCACGCGTCGCCCTCGCGCATCGGGACGCGCACGCCCCGCTCGTCGGCGACCGACTCGGCGATGTCGTAGCCGGCGTCGACGTGGCGGATGACGCCCATGCCGGGGTCGTTGGTGAGCACGCGGCGGATCTTCTCGCCCGCGAGCTTGGTGCCGTCGGCGACGGTGACCTGGCCGGCGTGGATGGAGCGGCCCATGCCGACGCCGCCGCCGTGGTGGATGGAGACCCAGGAGGCGCCGGAGGCGACGTTGACCATGGCGTTGAGCAGCGGCCAGTCGGCGATCGCGTCGGAGCCGTCGAGCATGGCCTCCGTCTCGCGGTACGGGGAGGCGACCGAGCCGCAGTCGAGGTGGTCGCGGCCGATGGCCAGCGGGGCGGCGAGGGTGCCGTCGGCCACCATCTCGTTGAAGCGCTCACCGGCCTTGTCGCGCTCGCCGTAGCCGAGCCAGCAGATGCGCGCGGGCAGGCCCTGGAAGTGGACGCGCTCACCGGCCATCTTGATCCAGCGGTGCAGGGACTCGTTCTCCGGGAAGAGCTCCAGCATCGCCTTGTCGGTCTTGTGGATGTCCGAGGCCTCGCCGGACAGCGCCGCCCAGCGGAAGGGGCCCTTGCCCTCGCAGAACAGCGGCCGGATGTAGGCGGGGACGAAGCCGGGGAAGGCGAACGCGCGGTCGTAGCCGGCCAGCTGGGCCTCGCCGCGGATGGAGTTGCCGTAGTCGAAGACCTCGGAGCCGGCGTCCATGAAGCCGACCATGGCCTCGACGTGGCGGGCCATGGACTCGCGGGCGCGGGTGGTGAAGCCCGCCGGGTCCTTGGCGGCGTAGGCGGCCATGTCGTCGAAGTCGACGCCGACGGGGAGGTAGGCGAGCGGGTCGTGGGCGGAGGTCTGGTCCGTCACGATGTCGATCGGGGCGCCCTCGGCCAGCATCTGCGGCAGCAGCTCGGCGGCGTTGCCGAGGAGGCCGATGGAGAGCGGCTTGCGGGCGTCGCGGGCCTCGACGGCCAGCTGGAGGGCGTGGCGGAGGTTGTCGGCCTTGACGTCCAGGTAGCGGTGCTCGATGCGGCGCTCGATGGCGCGCGGGTCGACGTCGATGCAGATGGCGACGCCGTCGTTCATCGTCACGGCCAGCGGCTGGGCGCCGCCCATGCCGCCGAGGCCGGCGGTGAGGGTGATGGTGCCGGCGAGGGTCCCGTTGAACTTCTTGGCCGCGACGGCCGCGAAGGTCTCGTAGGTGCCCTGGAGGATGCCCTGGGTGCCGATGTAGATCCAGGAACCGGCCGTCATCTGGCCGTACATGGTCAGGCCCAGGTGCTCCAGGCGGCGGAACTCCTCCCAGTTGGCCCAGTCGCCGACCAGGTTGGAGTTGGCGAGCAGGACGCGCGGCGCCCACTCGTGGGTCTGCATCACGCCGACCGGGCGGCCGGACTGGACCAGCATGGTCTCGTCCTGCTTGAGGGTCCGCAGGGTGCGCACCATGGCGTCGTACGAGCGCCAGTCGCGCGCGGCCTTGCCGGTGCCGCCGTAGACGACCAGCTTGTCGGGGTGCTCCGCGACCTCGGGGTCGAGGTTGTTCTGCAGCATGCGCAGGGCGGCCTCCTGCTGCCATCCCAGGGTGCTGAGCTCGGTGCCTCGCGCGGCCCGTACGGGGCGGGGTCCTGACATGGCGGTGCCTCCTCCGATGTTGGTCAATCTATTCACATCCTCTCCGGATGAATAGATCCAGTCAACAGCTGCGGCGAGGTCGGCCGGATGATGGGATGGCGGACATGGCCTCCCAAACGCCCGCACGGACGCCCCTCCCGGACCCCGCCACCCTGCGTGACCTGGCCGTACGGGCCGCGGTCGGACAGGGACTGCTCGACCGCGAGCCCGTGACCTGCCTCCTCGACGTGGCCGGGATCCGCGCCCGCGCCGCGTCCCTGACCGCCGCCTTCGACGCCGCGGCGGCGCCCGGGACACCCGTCCTGCACACCTTCGCGGTGAAGGCCGCCCCCCTGGTCCCGGTCCTGCGGCTGCTCGCGGACGCCGGCATCGGCTGCGAGGTGGCCAGCCCCGGCGAGCTCGCGCTGGCCCGGGCGGCCGGGGTCCCGGCGGAGCGGACGGTGCTGGACTCCCCCGCCAAGACGGAGGCCGAGCTGCGCGAGGCGCTGGCCCTGGGCATCGCCGTCAACGCCGACAACGCCCAGGAACTGGAACGGCTCGACGCGCTGATGGCGGCCGGCCCGCCCACCCGGTCCCCGATCGGGCTGCGGATCAACCCGCAGACCGGCGCCGGCACCATCGACGCCCTGTCCACGGCCACCGCCACCTCGAAGTTCGGCTTCGCGCTGCGCGACCCGGGCGCCCGGGAGCGGCTCGTGCGCGCCTTCCTCGACCGGCCCTGGCTGACCCGCCTGCACACCCACTCCGGCTCGCAGGGGGTGCCGCTGGCCCTGATCGCGCAGGGCGTCCGCGAGGTCCACGCGCTGGCCGAGGAGGTCAACGCGGCGGCCGGGCGGCGCCGGATCGACACCCTCGACATCGGCGGCGGCCTGCCGGTCAACTTCACCTCCGACGAGCACGCCCCCACGTACGCCGCGTACGTCGAGGCCCTGCGCGCGGCCGTCCCCGCGCTCTTCGACGGCTCGTACGGGCTGGTCACCGAGTTCGGCCGGTCACTGCTGGCCAAGCAGGGCCTGATCCTGGCCCGGGTCGAGTACACGAAGGAGACCGGGGGCCGGCCCATCGCCGTGACCCACGCCGGGGTGCAGCTGGCGACCCGCACGGTGTACGCCCCCGCGTCCTGGCCGCTGCGGATCCTCGCCTACGACGCCAAGGGCGAGCCGCGCACCGGCCCGCCGGTGGCCCAGGACATCGCGGGCCCGGCCTGTTTCGCGGGGGACCTGCTCGCCACCGCCCGGGAGCTGCCCGGGCTCCGGCCGGGCGACGTGATCGCCGTCCCGGACACCGGCGCGTACTTCTTCACCGCCCACTACGGCTACAACAGCCTCCCGCGCCCGTCCGTCCACGGTTTCACGGCCACCCCCGGCGACGGGATCCGCTTCGCCCCGGCCCGCCCGGCGCAGCCCCTCGCGGACCTCGTCACAGAGGCGGGGGGCGCCTTCCGCGACGCGCTGCTCTGAGCCGCCCCCGGGCCGCCGGTGCGGGGGCGCACTGCGCCGCGAACGGGCGGTGGCGGCCCCGATGGGGTGGAATGGGGGAGTCCGCACAAGATCGGGGCGGACTCCGCGGCCCGCGCGCACCCGCGTACGCCGACGCGCGCCGCCGCACGCCGATACCGGACGGCCCGCCCTCGCGGTCYCCGCGGCCCCGGGCCGCCGGGGCCGCCGCCCCCGAGGAGGCCGCCATGGCCGCCCGACCCACCCCCGTGGTCTTCATCCACGGCCTGTGGCTCCACTCCACCAGCTGGGAAGGCTGGGCCGACGTCTTCCGCGACGCGGGTTACGAACCGGTCCTGCCCGAGTGGCCCGGCGTCCCGCCGACGGTCGCCGAGGCCCGCCTACGCGGGGACGATCAGGCCGGCGTCGGCCTCACGGAGATCGCCGACGCCCACGCCCGGGTCATCCGCTCGCTCGACGTCCCGCCCGTCCTCGTGGGGCACTCGGTCGGCGGTTTCATCGCCCAGCACCTGCTCGGCGAGGGCCTGGGCGCGGCGGCCGTGGCGATCTGCCCCGGCCAGATCCGGGGCGTCAAGGCCATCGGCCCCGCCCAGGCCAGGTCGACGTTCGCGTTCCTGAGCAACCCCGCCAACACCCGGCGGGCCGTCTCCCTCAGCCGCGAGCAGTTCCGCCACGCCTTCGCCAACGCCGTACCGGAACACGAGGCGGACGAGCTGTACGAGAAGTGGACGATCCCCAGCCCCGCCCGGCCGCTGTTCCAGCTGGCCCTCGGCAACTTCACCCCGCACTCGCCGGCCCGCGTCGACACCGCCAACCGGACCCGGGGGCCGCTGCTGCTGCTCTCCGGCAAGCTCGACCACACCGTCCCCGACATCCTGACCCGCTCCACGTTCAAGCGGTACCGGCACTCCGCCGCGATCACCGAGTACCGGCGCTTCGACGACCGGGGCCACTCCCTGATCGTCGACCGCGGCTGGCCCGAAGTCGCCGACGCCTCCCTCACCTGGCTGCGCCGCACCGCGTCCCTGGCAGCCGCGAGCTGACCGGACCCGCCGGGATCACTCCACGAACAGCCCGCGCGCCACGGCCCGCGCGTCGAAGGACTCCAGCCGCGCCTGCGCGTCGGGCAGGGCGTCCGCCATGGCCTCCAGCAGCACCCGGCCCAGCAGCATCGGCGCGCACGCCGTGTCGAAGGCCAGCCCGGTACCGACCGGAGCCGGGATCAGCAGGTCGGATTGGCGGGCGACGGGCGCGAACGCCGAGTCGGCGACCGTCACCGTCGTCAGCCCGGACGCCCGCGCGTGCTCCAGCGCCTCCACCACCTCCCGGGGGTGGCGGGGCAGCGCGAAGCACAGCAGCGCCGAGGCCCCGGCGGCGGCGGCCGCGTCGATCCGGTCGGCGAGCATGGAGCCGCCCTCGTCGAGGAGCCGTACGTCGGGGTGCACCTTCGCCGCGAAGTACGCGAACCCGCGCGCCTGCGAGGACGCCGCGCGCAGCCCCAGCACCGGCAGCGGCGCCGAGCCGGCCAGGAGCCGGCCCGCCTCCTGCACCGGCGCCGGATCGGCGAGCATCGCGGAGAGCCGCCGCAGGTTCTCGATCTCGCCCTGGACGGCCTGCTGGTACTCGTTGTACGAGTCCTCCCGCACGGGCTCCGGCCTGCCGGCGGGCGCCACCTCGCGCAGGTGGCGACGGAGCGCCGGGTACCCGTCGAAGCCCAGCGCCACCGCGAAGCGGGTCACCGACGGCTGGCTCACCCCGGCCAGCTCGGCGAGCTCCACGCTCGACAGGAAGGGCACCTCGGCGGCGCCGCGCACCATGCAGTGCGCGATCCGCCGCTGGGTCGGCGTCAGCCGGTGCCCCTCGAACAGCTTCTGCAGCCGTGCGGCCGGGCTGTCGCTCATTGCCGTCCCCTCCGTCCCGTCCCCGGGCAGATATTCAGTCACGGTGCACTCTGCATCGGGTTATGCAGCTCGGCAAGCCGCGCCCGCGATCCGGGATACGGGGGCTACCCCCAGTGCCGGGGGCTCCGCCGGTTCCTACGGTGGGCGCATGACCGCTTCAGCCCACTCTCCGCAGGCCCAGGAGCTCAAGAAGGAGCTCGCCGCGACCCTCGACGCCCGGCGGGAGCTGGGGCCGGAATACGAGGCCGCCCTGGTGGACTCCTTCGTCGAGAAGGTCGACACCCAGGTGCGGCGCCGCCTCGCCGAGGAGCGGCTGCGGGCCGCGCGCGGCGGTCCCGGGGGCGCGGAATCGGCGGTGGCCGCCTTCGGGGAACGGTTCGGCTTCGCCGTGGTGACCCTGGTCCTCGCGATCCCGCTCTCCGCGATCGGCGCGGCCCAGGCGGGCATCGGCGGGCTGCTGGTGGCCTGGGCCGGCATCTGCGGGGTCAACTTCGCCCACGCCCGAGGACTCCGCCGGACCACCGCGGCCCCCTGACCTGACCGGTCGCAGCCCCCACGAAGGCGCCCCGGAAAAGGGAGGAACGAGCGGTTTCCGAGGACGGACGCCCCTGAGAGCACGGCATCAGCGCCCCGGAGGCGAAGGCGCCCCCGAAAGAGGATGCGCGGGAACCGCCGCACCCCCGGTTGCCCGGGGGGCGGGACGACGGCGGTCCCCGCGAGGGACACGGGACGGGTCAGGGCCGTCCGCGTCCTTGGCGTCCGCGTGGTCCGGGAGCCGCTCCGGAGGTGCGCCGACGCCGTTCGTGGTGCCGGCGGGGTTCCCGGGTGTCCGGGGTTCCCTGCCGACGACCACCACTGTGCCGGTGCCGTGTTAAGCCGGTGCTGCCGTCACGTGTCGGGCCCGTACCGTTCGTGCGACAGGTGACTACTTCGCGCCCTTGGCGAGGAATGCCAGGAGGTCCTGGCGGCTGACGACGCCGGTGGGCTTGCCCTCGACGAGCACGATCGCCGCGTCGGCCTCGCCGAGCACCGCCATCAGCTCGGACACGGGCTCGCCGGAGCCGACCTGCGGCAGCGGCGTGCTCATGTGCTTCTCCAGCGGGTCCCCGAGGGAGGCCCGCTGCGCGAACAGCGCGGCGAGGAGTTCCTTCTCGACGACGGAGCCGATGACCTCGGCGGCCATCACGTCGGGGTGGCCGGCGCCGGGCTTGACGATCGGCATCTGCGAGACGCCGTACTCGCGCAGGACGTCGATGGCCTGGCCGACGGTCTCCTCCGGGTGCATGTGCACGAGGGAGGGGATGCCGCCCTCCTTGTCGGCGAGGACGTCGCCGATGCGCGCCGCCGGGCCCGCTTCCTCCAGGAAGCCGTGACCGGCCATCCACTCGTCGCTGAAGATCTTGCTGAGGTAGCCGCGGCCGCTGTCGGGCAGCAGGACGACGACGACGTCGTCGGGGCCGAGGCCCTCGGCGGCGCGCAGCGCGGCGACGACGGCCATGCCGCAGGAGCCGCCGACGAGCAGGCCCTCCTCCTTCGCCAGCCGGCGGGTCATCTGGAAGGAGTCCTTGTCGGACACCGCGATGATCTCGTCGGTGACGTTCTGGTCGTAGGCGGTCGGCCAGAAGTCCTCGCCGACGCCCTCGACGAGGTACGGGCGGCCGGAGCCGCCGGAGTAGACGGAACCCTCGGGGTCGGCGCCGATGACCTTGACCTTGCCCCCGGACACCTCCTTCAGGTAGTTGCCGGTGCCGGAGATCGTGCCGCCGGTGCCGACGCCCGCGACGAAGTGGGTGATCTTCCCGTCCGTCTGGTCCCACAGCTCGGGGCCGGTGGTCTCGTAGTGCGAACGGGGGTTGTTCGGGTTGCTGTACTGGTCGGGCTTCCAGGCGCCGGGCTCGCGCGCGAGGCGGTCGGACACGTTGTAGTACGAGTCCGGGTGCTCGGGGTCGACGGCGGTCGGGCAGACCACGACCTCCGCGCCGTACGCGCGCATCACGTTGATCTTGTCCATGGACACCTTGTCAGGGCAGACGAAGATGCACTTGTAGCCCTTCTGCTGGGCCACGATGGCGAGTCCGACGCCGGTGTTGCCGCTGGTCGGCTCCACGATGGTGCCACCGGGCTTGAGGGCACCGCTCTGCTCGGCGGCCTCGATCATCCGGACGGCGATCCGGTCCTTCACGGATCCACCGGGATTGAAGTACTCGACCTTCGCAAGGACGGTGGCCTGCAGGCCTTCGGTCACACGGTTGAGCTTCACCAGCGGGGTGTTGCCGACGAGGCTGATCATCGAGTCGTGGAATTGCACCATGTTCTCCAGGGAGGGGACTCCACGGGTTCTCCGGGAGGTTTGGCCAGAGTATGCGGAAAGGGATTGGCCGACCGGCCGTACGGGGCAGGAAGGTCAACGAGGCAGGACAGGAAGCGAGGGCCTGAAGGGTGTCCAGGGCGAGAACGGCCCGCCGGATCGCGGCGGGGGCAGCGTACGGCGGGGGCGGACTCGGACTGGTGGGGGTCGCCGCAGTGGGACTCGTACTGGCCGAGGTGCAGTTCGCGAAGCGGACGGTGGGCACCGGGCTGCCGGATCCGCCGCGCGCCGACGGGCTGTACGGGAGCGAGTTCTCCGGGCCCGAGCTGAGCCCCGGTCCGCTGCGGATGGGCATGCTGGGCGACTCGACGGCGGCCGGGCTGGGCGTGCGCCGGGCCCGCCAGACTCCGGGGGCGCTGCTGGCCTCCGGGCTGGCGGCGGTGGCGGAGCGACCGGTGGAGCTCCGCAACGTCGCGCTGTCCGGGGCCAGGTCGGACGACCTCGACCGCCAGGTGGGCCTGCTGCTGGACGGGGACGCCCCGCCGCCGGACGTGTGCGTGATCATGATCGGGGCGAACGACGTGACGCGGCGGATGCCGCTGACGCAGTCGGTCCGGTTCCTGACCGGGGCGGTGCGCAGGCTGCGGCTCGCGGGCTCCGAGGTCGTGGTCGGCACCTGCCCGGACCTGGGCACGATCGAGCCGGTGTACCAGCCGCTGCGGTGGATGGCCCGGCGGGTCTCGCGCCAGCTGGCCGCCGCGCAGACCATCGGCGTGGTGGCGCTGGGCGCCCGCACGATCTCGATGGGGGACCTGCTGGGGCCGGAGTTCGCGGCGAACCCGCGCGAGATGTTCGGCCCGGACTCGTACCACCCTTCGGCGGAGGGGTACGCGACCGCGGCGATGGCGATACTGCCGACGCTGTGCGCGGCGCTGGGCCTGTGGCCGGGGTCGGACCGGCTGGACCTCTCGCGGGACGAGGACATGCTGCCGGTGGCCAAGGCGGCGTCGGCGGCGGCCGGCGAGGCGGGCACGGAGGTCACCGCGGCCCGGGGCCCGTGGGCCCTGCTCAAACACCGCAGGCGCCGTCGGGTCCCGGCGGAAGACTTCCCGGCGCCCCTGTCGGGGGCGCCTTCGCCTCCGGGCCGCTGAAGCCGCGCCCCGGGCCGGGTCCGGGCGGTCCGGCGGGACACTGGAAGGAGCCGCGCGAACCGTCCCCGGCCCCCGACTCCGCAGCCCGCACGGGGGCGCCTGAGCCGAAGGGGCGCCCCTGAGAGCACGGCATCAGCGCCCCGGAGGCGACGCCGCCCCGGAAAAGGGAGGCGGGCGTCACACGTCCTGGCCGGTGACCTCGACCGTACGGGGCGGTAACTTCGCTTGCGGTCCCGCAACGACGCACCCCTTGGAGTCCCGATGCCCGAAGCCGTCATCGTTTCCACCGCCCGCTCTCCCATCGGGCGCGCCGGCAAGGGGTCCCTCAAGGACGTGCGGCCGGACGACCTGACCGCGACGATCATCCAGGCCGCCCTCGCCAAGGTCCCCGAGCTGGACCCGCGCGAGATCGACGACCTGATGCTCGGCTGTGGTCTCCCCGGCGGCGAGCAGGGCCACAACCTGGGCCGCATCGTGGCGGTGCAGATGGGCATGGACTTCCTGCCGGGCACCACGATCACCCGTTACTGCTCCTCCTCGCTCCAGACCTCCCGCATGGCGCTGCACGCCATCAAGGCGGGCGAGGGCGACGTCTTCATCTCCGCGGGCGTCGAGATGGTCTCCCGCTTCGGGAAGGGCTCCTCGGACGGTCTGCCGGGCACCCACAACCCGCTGTTCGCCGACGCCGAGGCCCGTACGGCCGCCGTCGCGCAGAGCGAGGGCTCCTCCTGGCACGACCCGCGCGAGGACGGCCTGATCCCGGACGCGTACATCGCGATGGGGCAGACCGCCGAGAACCTGGCCCGCCTCAAGGGCGTGACCCGTCAGGACATGGACGAGTTCGGCGTCCGCTCCCAGAACCTGGCCGAGGAGGCCATCAAGAACGGCTTCTGGGCGCGCGAGATCACCCCGGTCACCACGCCGGACGGCACGGTCGTCTCGACCGACGACGGCCCGCGCGCCGGCGTGACCATGGAGGGCGTCTCGGGCCTGAAGCCCGTCTTCCGCCCCGACGGTCTGATCACGGCCGCCAACTGCTGCCCGCTGAACGACGGCGCCGCGGCGCTGGTCATCATGAGCGACACCAAGGCGCGGGAGCTGGGCCTGACCCCGCTGGCGCGGATCGTGTCCACCGGTGTCACCGGCCTCTCCCCGGAGATCATGGGCCTCGGCCCGGTCGAGGCGTCCAAGCAGGCCCTGAAGCGGGCCGGGCTGACCGTCGGCGACATCGACCTGTTCGAGATCAACGAGGCCTTCGCCGCCCAGGTCATCCCCTCCTACCGGGATCTGGAGATCCCCCTGGAGAAGCTGAACGTCAACGGCGGCGCCATCGCCGTCGGTCACCCGTTCGGGATGACCGGTGCCCGCATCACCGGCACGCTGATCAACAGCCTGCAGTTCCACGACAAGCAGTTCGGTCTGGAGACGATGTGCGTGGGCGGCGGCCAGGGCATGGCCATGGTCATCGAGCGCCTGAGCTGATGCCGGCCGGGCCGGCGGCGGACCGCCCCCGGCCCGCCGCCGGCCGTAGCCGTAGCGGAGGGTGAGGGCTCCGTACGGCCCCAGCGCGGGCCCCCAAGCCCCGCAAGGGATCCTCTAGATCCATGCGCTGTACTGACGTCGAATCTAATCCGGTCGCGGCCGACCTGTGACCGAATCTCCCCCAGGATGTGACCTTTGTCCTGGGGGATCGGCATTTGCCCAGGTCAGACGCTATCCCCCTGCGCCCGCCAGGCCGAAAGACCTGTCCAATTCATGACGTAATGCACTGCACGCCATTCCCAGCAGAGGACAAGCTGATGTAGGAAGTCGGGGGATCGAATCAATCAGGAGTTAGTCAGTGAGCGCCATGTCTCTTGCCCTGCTGCTGACCACGGCCGCTGCCACGGCCGTGGGCGCTGCTGCGCTGCACGCCGTCCACGGACTGCGCAAGCAGGTCACGGCCCTGCGCGGTGAGCTGACGGTGTCGGCACACCCGCGTGCCGCGACCGTCCCCCACGCCCGCAGCGCCGGGACCTCCCCCGCCGCGGAGATACGAGCCGCCGTGGCCGAGGCCCTCGCCGAGGAGCGCGAGCGCGAGCTGGCCGAGGCGCGGGCCTTCTGGGCCGCGCAGGAGGCCCGCGACGCCGCCGACGCCCCCTCGCTGCTGGGCGGCCTGCCCGGCCTCGGTGAGGACGGCCCGGTCTTCCTGCCCCGGCAGGCGGACATGGCCGGCCTGGAGCCGGTCCTGGGCGACGACCTCGCCGACGAGTACCCGGAGGATTCGGCCGAACTGGCCGCGGCCCGCCGGCGCCACCCCTCGCACCCCGACTTCGTCCCGGTCCAGTCGCACCCGGGCGCCGACCACGAGCGCACGGTCAACCGCCTGGAGGAGCTCGCGGAGGCCCGTACGGCCCTCGCGGACGTCCGTCCGGGCCCCCTGGGCACCCTGGACGTGTACGTCTTCACGGACGGCACCACGCTGTGCATGACCCCGGGCCACCGGGAGACGGCGGAGCGCCTCGCGGAGGCCCTGCGATCGGGCACGGCGCCCGTCCTGCTGGGCGGCTCGGGCATTTCCGGCGCCTACGCCCTGACCTTCTCCTGCGGTGACTCCGAGGACCCCGACAGCAACGTCTACATCCTCGCGGACCGCGTCATCGCATCGCTCTGACTTCCGCCCGCTCCACCAGCGCCACGGCCTCGTCCAGCAGCTCGGACGGGGCCTTCGCGTTCTCCCCGTCCCGCAGCGCGCCCAGCGCCTCGGCGAGGTCCAGGCCGGCCACCGACACCTGGTCCCCCACGACGAAGATCCCCGCGTCCGGCACGACCCGTTCCGGAGTCCGCCCCGAGGGGTCCTCCAGCCTCTGCGCCCGCAGGGCGAGCTCCCGGGCCAGGTCGAGCGCCTCGGCGGCGGCCCCGCGCTGGAGGCGGCTCTGCGGGGCGGCCCGCAGCCGGTCGGCGAAACGTTCCACGGCGTCCGTCAAGGGCGATGTATCGAGCACGCGGCCGACCCTACGCGCCGCCACCGCACCATTGCCAACGGGCGAACTCTCCGGCACGGTGACGTGAAGGGAACAGCACGGCGACACCCCCGGAGGCGCCCATGTCCGTAGAGTTCTCCGAGCAGACCCACCGCAACATGATCGACAGAATCCACCGGACCACCGGTCGTGAGATCTCCGACTGGCTCCGCACCGTCGACGAGGGGCCCTCCCTCCACCGGTTCGAGGAGAAGGTCAGCTGGCTCCGCGGCGCGCACGAGCTCTCGTACGGTCAGGCCAAGGCGATCATCCACGAGTACGACCTGCGCAGAGCCGCGCGCCGGTTCGGCTGAGGCCGCCCGCCTCCCCCCTCCGATTCCACGCGCTCCACGACGCGGGAAGGCCCCGCGAGCGGTCGCTCGCGGGGCCCTCCCCGTGCCGTGGTGTGCCTGTGGTGCCTCCAGGCGGTCCGGCTAGTCGTCGCCGGAGAGGATCTGGAAGAGGCGCAGCAGCTCCAGGTAGATCCACACCAGGGTCAGGGTGAGGCCGAAGGCCGCCAGCCAGGACTCCTCGCGCGGGGCGCCGTAGGTCACGCCGTCCTCGACCTGCTTGAAGTCCATGGCGAGGAAGCAGGCGCCGAGGACGACGCCGAGGAGACCGAAGACGATGCCCAGGCCGCCGCTGCGGAAGCCGAGGCCGTCGCCGCCGCCGAACAGGGCGAACAGCGAGTTCGCCAGCATCAGCAGGACGAAGCCGAGGGCCGCGGCCATCACGAAGCCGGTGAAGCGGCGGGTGACGCGGATCCAGCGCATCTTGTACGCGAAGAGCACGGCGGCGAAGACGCACATCGTGCCGAGCACGGCCTGGACGACCACGCCCGGGCTGATGTAGGTGCTGGTCACCATGCTGATGACGCCGAGGAAGACGCCCTCGAAGGCCGCGTAGCCCAGGATCAGCGCGGGGGACGGCTTGCGCTTGAAGCTCTGGATCATCGCGAGGACGAACGCGACGAGCGCCGCGCCGACGGCGAAGCCGTACGACTTGTTGACGTTCGCCGGGTCGACGGGAAGCGTGATCCAGGCCAGCGTGGCCGTCACGATCAGGGTGCCGAGCGTCATGGCCGTACGGCTCACGACGTCGTCGATCGTCATGGCGTTGCCGCGGACCGGCGCCGCCGGCATGCCGGTGGTGGGGTCGGTGGCGTACGGATTCGTCGCGTACGGGTTGGTCGCGGTCCCGGCCTGCGCGTGCTGCGCCTCGAAGCCCGCGTAGCCGCCGTTGTCGCGGCTGAACCCCCGTCGCGAGAAGACCGGGTTACTGCTCCTCATCTCACTCCTCCATGGCCACCGTGCGCAGCCTTGCCACAAGAGTAATGTGCTCGCAAAGAAAGCACCCTACTGCTGGAGGAGGATCTTAGGAGAAGACGCGTCGAAGCGCCGTGAATAACGGGGACGGCTGCGGAAGTGCCCGGAGCCGGACTTGAACCGGCACGGCCCGAGGGCCAGCGAGGTTTAAGCTCGCCGTGTCTGCATTCCACCATCCGGGCAAGGCGCAGCGGGCCCCCGTGGAAAAGCCTTGAACGCTGTGGCGAGCCTATCCGGATCCCCCTGCCGCCCAGACGGCCTTCTATCCGATGTTGTCTGATTTTATTGGTGATTGAGGGAGCGTCAGGGTCGATAAGTCACGGTCGGCACCGTTCCGGGCAAGGCTCTCCCCCACCCCGGGAATGACGTAATTTCGCTGCCCCGCGCCACCCCGTCCGCCACCCCGGGCCACCCCCTGAGCACGCCCCCGGCCACGCCCCCGGTCGCGCCCCGGGCCGCCCGCGCCGACCTCCTCCGCGGCCGGCCGCGACGGCCGGCCCTCAGGGCACCTGTCATACCAAAGGAGGAGGCGGACGCGCTCGCGATCAGACTCCAGTGGGCCGGAGAACGGGCACCGGGGCTGATCCCCGGCCCCGTTGGCGCGGTGAGGATGGAAGGGTCCCAGCCCCACCGCAGCAGCCGCTCGACAGGAGTCCTCCGTGACCGCCATGAACTACGCCCCGCACCACACCTCCCAGGCCGTGGCGGCCCGCGCCACGCAGCTCTCGAAGGTGTACGGCCAGGGCGAGACCCAGGTGGTCGCGCTGAACAACGTCTCCGTCGACTTCGCGCAGGGCCAGTTCACCGCGATCATGGGCCCGTCCGGCTCCGGCAAGTCCACCCTGATGCACTGCGTCGCCGGCCTGGACACCTTCTCCGGCGGCTCGGTCCGCATCGGCGACACCGAGCTCGGCTCCCTCAAGGACAAGCAGCTGACCCAGCTGCGCCGGGACAAGATCGGCTTCATCTTCCAGGCGTTCAACCTGCTGCCGACCCTGACCGCCCTGGAGAACATCACGCTCCCCATGGACATCGCCGGCCGCAAGCCCGACCGCCAGTGGCTGGACACCGTGATCGCCATGGTCGGCCTCTCCGACCGCCTCTCCCACCGTCCCACGCAGCTCTCCGGCGGCCAGCAGCAGCGCGTGGCGGTCGCCCGCGCCCTGGCCTCCCGTCCCGAGATCATCTTCGGCGACGAGCCCACCGGAAACCTCGACTCCCGCTCCGGCGCCGAGGTCCTCGGCTTCCTGCGCAACTCGGTCCGCGAGCTGGGCCAGACCGTCGTGATGGTCACCCACGACCCGGTCGCCGCCTCCTACGCGGACCGCGTCATCTTCCTCGCCGACGGCGCCATCGTCGACGAGATGCGCGAGCCCACCGCCGACGGCGTGCTCGACCGGATGAAGGCCTTCGACGCCAAGGGCCGTACCAGCTGAAGCGGCGCCGCCCGGCGGCCCCCCGCAGCCCTCCGCACAGACTTCCAGCCCCAGGACTGAGATCCCCATGTTCCGTACCGCCCTGCGCAACGTCCTCGCGCACAAGGCCCGGCTGCTGATGACGGTGCTCGCCGTCACCCTCGGCGTCGCGTTCGTCTCCGGCACCCTCGTGTTCACCGACACGCTCAGCAAGGCCATGTCCAGCCAGTCCGCGAAGTCCTACGAGGGCGTCGCGGTCTCCGTCACCGACTACGGCCGCGGCCGCGGCGAGGACGGCCAGAAGCAGGGCGACCCCGGCATCGGCCAGCAGACCCTCGACAGGATCAAGGCCGTCAAGGGCGTCGACTCGGTCTCCGGCCGCGTCCAGGGCTTCGCCGGCGTCGGCGACCAGAACGGCAAGCTGATCGGCAGCGGCTGGGCCAACGCCGGTGCCAACTTCGCCCCCGTCAAGGACGGCAAGGACCCGCGCTACGCCTTCACCGAAGGCACCGGACCGGTCAAGGACGACCAGATCGCCCTCGACAAGGACAGCGCCGCCAAGGGCAAGTACCAGGTCGGCGACAAGGTCCGCGTCGCCACCAACGGCCCGGTCCGGGAGTTCACCCTCACCGGCGTCTTCACCACCGAGGACGGCGCCGTCAACGCGGGCGGCAGCCTCGTCCTCTTCGACACCAAGATCGCGCAGGAGCTCTACCTCCAGCCCGGCTTCTACCGCGAGCTCTCCATCGCCGCCACGGCCGGCACCACCGCCGACCAGCTGCTCGCCGACGTCAAGCCGCTGCTGTCCAAGAGCGCCCAGGCCAAGACCGGCGCCGCGCTGGCGGCCGAGCAGGCCAAGGACATCGAAAAGGCCATGTCCGGCATGACCACCGGCCTGCTGATCTTCGCCGGGGTCTCCCTCTTCGTCGGCATCTTCCTGATCTACAACACCTTCACCATGCTGGTCGCCCAGCGCACCAAGGAGCTGGCGCTGCTGCGCGCCGTCGGCGCCAACCGCGGCCAGGTCAAGCGCTCGGTCCTCGCCGAGGCCGGAGTGGTCGGCCTCGTCTCCTCGGTCATCGGCCTGGCCTGCGGCATCGGCCTCGCGGTCGCCATGCGCTCCGCGATGGAACTCTTCGACGCCAAGATCCCGGCCGGTTCGCTGATCATCGCCCCGATGACCGTCGTCGTCGCCCTGGTCATCGGCGTCCTCGTGACGATGCTGGCCGCCTGGCTGCCCGCCCGCCGGACCGCCAAGATCGCCCCGGTCGCCGCCATGGGCAGCGTCCACCTGCCCGCCACCATGAAGTCCCTGGTGCTGCGCAACATCATCGGCAGCGTCCTGGCCGTCATCGGCGTCGGCGTGGTCCTGCTCGGCGCCAGTCAGAAGAGCGAGGGCCGCACCACCATCGCCGGCGGCGCGTTCTTCCTGGTCGTCGGCCTGTTCGTACTGCTGCCGATGCTGTCTCGCCCGGTCATCGCCGCGGTCCGCCCGCTGCTGGAGAAGGTGTTCGGGGTCTCCGGCAAGCTGGCCGCCCAGAACGCGGTCCGCAACCCGCGCCGCACCGCCGTCACCGCCGCCTCGCTGACCATCGGCCTCACCCTGGTCACCGCGATGTCGGTCATCGGCATCACCGTCGGCCAGGCCATCGACCGGCTCAGCACCCAGAACATCAAGGCCGACTACCGGGTCACGATGGCCGGCGAGGGCATGAACCTCGACAAGTCCGTGCTCCCCGCCCTGGAGAAGGGCAAGGGCGTCACCGCCGTCTCCCCGAAGACGATGGAGATGGTCAAGATCGGCGACGGCCACCGGACGGTGAGCGGCGTCAACCCGGCCGCCCTCGACGCGGTGCTGAACGTGAAGACCACCGCCGGCGACCTCGCCTCCCTGGGCCAGGGCAAGCTGATGGTCTCCGCCGAGGAGGCCCGCAAGAGGGGCCTGTCGGTCGGCTCCACCGTCGACGCCCAGTACGAAGACGGGCAGAAGGGCCGGCTCCAGGTCGGCGCCCTCTTCGACGGCAAGGACCAGCTGGAGGACTACGTCCTCGACAACAAGATCCTCGCCGCACACAACGAATCCCAGTACCTGCCCGAGGTGCTCGTCAAGGTCTCCGGCGGCACCTCCGCCGCGGGCCAGCAGGCCGTCGTCGACGCCCTCGGCAAGAACCCGGCCATCAAGGTCTCCGACAAGGCCGCCATGCGCAACGAGATGGCCGGCATGATCAACACGTCCCTGAACATCATGTACGGCCTGCTCGGCATGGCGCTGATCATCGCGGTCCTCGGCGTGATCAACACCCTCGCGATGTCGGTCTACGAGCGCCAGCAGGAGATCGGCATGCTGCGGGCGGTCGGCCTCGACCGCGGCCGGGTCAAGAACATGATCCGCCTGGAGGCCGTGGTCATCTCGCTCTTCGGCGCGGTCCTCGGCATCGGCGTCGGCGTCTTCCTCGCCTGGGCCGGCGGCCGGACCATCGCGGGCTCCGTCCCGGGCTACGAGCTGGTGATCCCCTTCGACCGGATCGGGATCTTCTTCCTCCTCGCCGGACTGGTCGGCGTCCTGGCCGCCATGTGGCCGGCCCGCAGCGCCGCCCGGCTGAACATGCTGACCGCCATCAAGACCGAGTAGCGGAGGCGGCTCACGCGCGCGAAGGGCCCCGGGGCACGCCCCCGGGGCCCTTCGGCGTCCGGTCCTCCCGGTCGCGCCGCTACGCCGTCACGCGCCCCACGTACGGGTCCTCAGCGGCAGCCCCGAGGCCGCCGCGCCCCCGGGCCGTACCGCCAGGATCTGGTTGACCCCGAGCCGGCCGTGCTCGAAGCCGAGCGCGGAGGCCGCCATGTAGAGCAGCCAGACGCGTGCGCGGCCGGGCGAGGTGAGGCGTACGGCCTCCTCCCAGTGCTCCTCCAGCCGGGCCACCCAGGCCCGCAGGGTGAGCGCGTAGTGCTCGCGCAGCGCCTCCACGTCGCGGACCTCGAAGCCGGCCCGCTCCAGTTCGCCGACGGTCGTGCCGACGGGGGACAGCTCCCCGTCGGGGAAGACGTAGGCGTCGATGAACTCGTCGACCCGGTAGGCCTCTTCGTCGGCCTCCGGCGGACGCGCGATCTGGTGGTTCAGCAGCCGGCCGCCGGGGGCGAGCA
Organism: Streptomyces sp. M-16; assembly: GCF_052114405.1. Taxonomy (NCBI): domain Bacteria; kingdom Bacillati; phylum Actinomycetota; class Actinomycetes; order Kitasatosporales; family Streptomycetaceae; genus Streptomyces; species Streptomyces sp. M-16. The sequence continues at coordinate 22,430 of NZ_JBFRER010000039.1, forward strand.
GCGCGTGGAGGGTGCGGGCGTACTCGCGATAGCGCTCGGCGCCGACGTGTTCGGCCATCCCGATGGAGGAAATGGCGTCGTACGGGCCGTCCTTGACGTCCCGGTAGTCCTGAATCCGGATCTCGATCCGGTCGGTCAGGCCCTCCTCGGCGATCCGCTTGCGGGCGTAGGCGGCCTGTTCGCGGGAGAGGGTGACCCCGGTGACCCGGACCCCGTACTCCCGGGCCGCGTGCAGGGCCATGGAGCCCCAGCCGCAGCCGACGTCGAGGAGCCGGTCGCCCTCCTTGAGGCCCAGCTTCCGGCAGACCAGGTCCAGCTTGTCGCGCTGGGCCTCCTCCAGCGTCCCGCCGGGGCTCCAGTAGGCGCACGAGTAGACCATCGAGGGCCCGAGCACGTGCTCGTAGAAGGCGTTGCCCACGTCGTAGTGGTGGCTGATGGCATGGCGGTCGCGGCCCTTGGAGTGGGCCGGCCCGCCCCTGCGGACCGCCTCCTCGGCGGGCGGCGCGGGCGCCGCCCAGGGCCGGGCCAGGGCCACGAGGTCCCGTACGGCGGCCCGGCTCGCCGGATCGCGGAGTAACGCGGCCGTCCCGGCGGCGCCGGCGGGCAGCGCGGGCAGGTGGGGGCGCAGGGCGGTGAGCTTGCCCAGGCCCGTGCGGGGCGCGGGCGTGGCGGGTGCCTCGGCGGGCTCCCGCTCCCAGAGCAGTCCGGCCACCCGGTCCAGGACCTCGAACAGGTCGCCGTCGACGGTCAGGTCCCCGGCGACCCAGGCGCGGGCCAGCCCGAGTTCCCCGGGCATCCACAGGACGCGGCGCAGTGCGCGCCGGTTTTCGATCACCAGGGTGGGGCCGGTGGCGGGACCGGCTTCGCTGCCGTCCCAGGCCCGTATCCGGATGGGCAGGGGGGCGCCCAGCAGGGTTTCGGCAAGAGCGGCCAGCCGCGGCGCGGCGTCGGTCATCGTAGGCACCTCCATAAGTTCCGACCGAACGGCCTACCCGTTTCGGGCACGCGTCAATCAGAACCGGCACCGGGTACGCCGAAGGGGCCGCCCGCACCACGGATGGCGGGCGGCCCCTTCGGGGACGTACGGGTACTGCTCGGGGTCCTGCCGGCGGGTGCCGGGGTCAGGAAGCCTTGGCCTTCTGGGCCGGAGCCGCGGCGGCGGCGGGGGCCGGAGCCGGCTTGGCGGCCTCGTAGAACTCCTCGCGCGGGGTCTCCAGCGCTCCGAGGGAGACGACCTCGCGCTTGAGGAACATGCCGAGGGTCCAGTCGGCGAAGACGCGGATCTTGCGGTTCCAGGTCGGCATGGCCATGCCGTGGTAGCCACGGTGCATGTACCAGGCGAGCCGGCCCTTGAGCTTGATCTTCATCTTGCCCATGACGATCATCGCGACGCCCTTGTGGAGGCCGAGGCCCGCCACCGCACCCTTGTTGGAGTGCGCGTACTCCTTCTGCGGGAAGCCCCGCATGCCGGAGATCACGTTGTCGCCGAGGACCTTGGCCTGGCGCAGCGCGTGCTGGGCGTTCGGCGGGCACCAGGCGTTCTCGACGCCGGCCTTGCGGGCGGCCATGTCGGGAACCTGGGCGTTGTCGCCGGCGGTCCAGATGTAGTCCGTGCCCTTGACCTGGAGGGTCGGCTCGGCGTCCACGTGGCCGCGGGGGCCGAGCGGCAGGCCGTAGCGGGCCAGGACCGGGTTGGGCTTGACGCCCGCGGTCCACACCAGGGTGTTGGAGTCGACCTCAAGGCCGTTCTTCAGCACCACGTGGCCGTCCACGCAGGAGTCCATGGAGGTGTTGAGGTAGATCTCGATGCCGCGCGACTCAAGGTGCTCCTTGCCCCAGGTGCCGAGCTTGGGCCCGACCTCGGGAAGGATCTTGTCGGCCGCGTCGACCAGGATGAAGCGCATGTCCTCGCGCTTGATCGTGGAGTAGTACTTCGCGGCGTCGCGGGCCATGTCCTCGACCTCGCCGATCGTCTCGGCGCCGGCGAAGCCGCCGCCGACGAAGACGAAGGTGAGTGCCTTGCGGCGGACGTTCTCGTCCGTCGTGGACTCGGCCTTGTCGAGCTGCTCAAGGACGTGGTTGCGCAGGCCGATGCCCTCTTCGACGCCCTTCATGCCGATGCCCTGTTCGGCGAGGCCGGGGATCGGGAAGGTGCGGGAGACGGCGCCGAGCGCGATCACCAGGTAGTCGAAGGGCAGCTCGTACGCCTCGCCGACCAGCGGCGTGACGACGGCGACCTTGCGGTCCTGGTCGATGGTGGTGACCCGGCCGGTGAGAACCTCAGCCTTGGGCAGCACGCGTCGCAGCGGGACGACGACGTGCCGAGGCGAGATGCTGCCTGCGGCCACTTCGGGGAGGAAGGGCTGGTAGGTCATGTACGACCGCGGGTCGACGACCGTGACGGTCGCCTCGCCGTAGCGCATCTTCTTCATGATGCGCTTGGCTGCGTACAGGCCTACGTACCCACCTCCTACAACGAGGATCCTGGGACGCTCCGTGGTGCTCATGGAATGAGTATCCAGCACCCCGAGGGGTGACGCTCGTGAGCCCCTTCACAAGGTGCTGTACACCCTCTGATACACTGCGCGGCCCACGTGACCCAGATCATGGCGCGCAACGGGAACCGGAGTGGATCAGAAATCGTTGTTCACCCGTCCTGAACTGGCCTCCAGGGCCTGGACCGGACTGGACCACTGGTCTTCGTCCATACCTCTGATACGAAACCCGCAGCCCTACTTCTTCGCACAAACACACGGAGAAACGGCCTCGCGACCCCCGAGAACCCCTCGAAGGGCCCTTCCCGCGGCCCAGCAGTCCTCTTTTCCTTGTGAAGAACTTCACGAAGTTCAGGCGGAGGAGGGGACTTTCAGCCTCCGCGAGCCCTCCGCGAGCCCCCCGCCCGGCCTCCGCTCGGTCCTCGCTCGCCCCGATCACGACCACCCCATCGGGCGGAACACGATGTTCAGCCCCGGGGCGCCCGAAGGCCGCCCGGAGTTCGGGACTCCGGGCGGCCCGTGCGAGGCGTACGGCCCACGGCGGGTTCAGGCCGCGGACCAGGCGATGCCGTCGAGGATGTCGTGTTCCGAGACCACGACCTCGGACGCTCCCGTCCGCTCCATGATCGCGAGCAGGACCAGGGCGCCGGCGCCGATCACGTCGACCCGGCCCGGGTGCATCACCGGGATCGCGGCGCGTTCGGCGTGCGTCGAGGCGAGCATGCGCTCGCTGATCTCGCGGACCCGCTCGTAGGGGATCCGGGAGTGGTGGATCGCCGACGAGTCGTACTCCGCCAGGTCCAGGGCGATCGCGGCGACCGTGGTCACCGAGCCCGCCAGGCCCACCAGGGTGCGGGCCTCCGCCAGCGGGACCGTCTGCGCGGCCAGGTCCAGGGCCGCCTCGATGTCGGCGCGCATGGCGGCGACCTGCCCGGCGGCCGGCGGGTCGGTGACCTGCCCGTCCACGACCAGGTGGCGCTCGGTCATGCGGACGCAGCCCACGTCCACCGAGCGGGCCGCCCGTACGTGCTCCTCGCCGACCACGAACTCCGTCGATCCGCCGCCGATGTCCACGACCAGGAAGGGCCGCTCCAGGTGGGTATGGCCGGTGAGCTCCCGGGTGGCGCCGGTGAAGGAGAACTCGGCCTCCTGGTCCCCGGAGATCACCTCGGGCTCCACGCCCAGGATGTCCAGGACGCCCCGGACGAAGTCGTCCCGGTTCTCGGCGTCCCGCGAGGCCGAGGTGGCCACGAAGCGGACCCGCTCGGCACCCAGCTCCTTGATCACCGTGGCGTACTCGCGGCAGGCCGCGAAGGTGCGTTCCAGCGCCTCCGGGGCCAGTCGGCCGGTCCGGTCCACGCCCTGGCCGAGCCGGACGACCGTCATCCGGCGGTCCAGCTCGACCAGATCGCCGGTGGCCGGGTCGCAGTCCGCGACGAGGAGGCGGATGGAGTTCGTACCGCAGTCGACGGCCGCGACCCGGGTCACGCGTCGGCCTCCGCCTTCTTCTCCCCGCACGGGGTGACGCAGGCGCCCTTGGCCCACCACTCGGGCAGCATCGCCAGGGCCTCGTCGCCGAAGGGGTTCACGCCGGGGCCCGCGGCCAGCGAGTGGCCGACGAGCACGTGCAGGCACTTCACCCGGTCCGGCATGCCGCCGGCGCTGGGGAAGCCCTGGAGCACCTCGATGGCGTCGCGCCGCCGGATGTAGTCCTCGTGCGCGGCCTGGTAGGCGGCGGCGAGCTCCGGGTCCTCGGCGAGCCGGGCCTGCATCTCCTTCATCACACCGTTGGCCTCCAGCGTGCCGATCGCGGAGGCCGCGCGCGGGCAGGTGAGGTAGTAGAGCGTGGGGAAGGGGGTGCCGTCGGGGAGGCGCGGGGCGGTCTCCACGACGTCCGGCTGGCCGCAGGGGCAGCGGTGCGCGATCGCGCGCAGCCCGCGCGGGGGGCGGCCGAGCTGCTGCTGGAACGCGTCGATGTCCGCGTCGGTCGGCTCGGTCCGGTCGGTCTGGGGCGGGGGCGTCTGCATGCCTGGAGGGAGTCTCTTCGTTCTCGTGGGTGGGTGCGGGGACGGGGCGGCCGGTCTCAGTCGCCGGGGCGGTCGGCCTTGTCGACGCCGTCCCAGACGTTGGAGTACCAGGGGCGGTCGGATCCCGACTGCCCGCCGCGGCGGTGTTCCGCGGCTCCGGAGCCGGGGTCGGTCATGATGTAGCCGACCTCCCCCGGGCGCAGGAAGTGCAGGTGCCTGCGCGCCTGCTGCTCCGCGTAGGCGGGGTCCTGCCAGCGGGCCTTCTCGTCCCGGAGCTGGTCGAGGCGCTTGCGCGCGTCGTCGGCGGCCCGCTGCTGGTCCGCGATCTCCGAGCGCTGGGAGACGTATTGGCGCATCGGATACGCGAGGGCGACGACCAGGGTACAGAGGACGAGCACCAGCAGGGCCGCCCGGCCCGTGAGCCGGCTGCGCCGGATGTGCCGGCGGGACTGCGAGCGGTAGACGTGGGCCGCGGTGCGCTCGCCGAGCTCCTTGAGCCTGGTCGCCGTCGAGAAGGTGGAGAACCGATCCCGGTTCCCGGCCATGGTCCCGCCTCCCCTGGTGCGTACTACGCAATACGTCCCCGCACACGGTACGGGACCGAGTGCGGGGACGTACGGAGGCCAGCGCCGAGAGGCGGTGATTAGCCCTTGAAGCGCGGGAACGCCGAGCGGCCCGCGTACACCGCGGCGTCGTCGAGGATCTCCTCGATGCGCAGCAGCTGGTTGTACTTGGCGACGCGGTCCGAGCGGGCCGGGGCGCCGGTCTTGATCTGACCGCAGTTCACGGCGACGGCGAGGTCGGCGATGGTGACGTCCTCGGTCTCGCCGGAGCGGTGCGACATCATGCACTTGAAGCCGTTGCGCTGGGCCATCTCGACGGCGTCGAGGGTCTCGGTCAGCGAACCGATCTGGTTCACCTTCACGAGCAGGGCGTTCGCGGAGCCCTCCTCGATGCCGCGGGCCAGGCGCTCCGGGTTGGTGACGAAGAGGTCGTCGCCGACGATCTGGACCTTGGCGCCCAGGCGGTCGGTGATGGTCTTCCAGCCGGCCCAGTCGTCCTCGAACAGCGGGTCCTCGATGGAGACCAGCGGGTACGCCTCGACGAGCTCGGCGTAGTAGTCGGTCATCTCGGCGGCCGAGCGGGACTGACCCTCGAACTCGTACTTGCCGTCCTTGTAGAACTCGGACGCGGCGACGTCGAGCGCGAGCGCGATGTCCTTGCCCGGGGTGTAGCCGGCCTGCTTGATGGCCTCGATGATGAGGTCGAGCGCGGCGCGGTTGGACTCCAGGTTCGGGGCGAAGCCGCCCTCGTCGCCCAGGCCGGTGGACAGACCCTTGGTGTGCAGGACCTTCTTGAGGGTGTGGTAGACCTCGGCACCCCAGCGCAGCGCCTCGGAGAAGGACTCCGCGCCGATCGGGGCGATCATGAACTCCTGGATGTCGACGTTGGAGTCTGCGTGCGACCCACCGTTGAGGATGTTCATCATCGGAACGGGCAGCAGGTGCGCGTTCGGGCCGCCGAGGTAGCGGAAGAGCGGCAGGTCCGAGGCCTCGGACGCGGCGTGCGCGACGGCGAGGGACACGCCGAGGATGGCGTTGGCGCCGAGGGAGCCCTTGTTGTCGGTGGCGTCCAGGTCGAACATGGCCTGGTCGATCAGGCGCTGCTCGGTGGCGTCGTAGCCGACGAGCTCCGGGCCGATCTGCTCGATGACGGCGAGGACGGCCTTCTCGACACCCTTGCCCATGTAACGGTTGGGGTCACCGTCACGGAGCTCGATGGCCTCGAACGCTCCGGTGGAGGCGCCGGACGGAACGGCAGCACGGCCGGTGCTGCCGTCGTCGAGGCCCACCTCGACCTCGACCGTGGGGTTGCCTCGGGAGTCCAGGATTTCCCGGGCTACGACGACGTCGATGGACGGCACGAGCATCTCCTTCTGGGATGTGACGCTGGGTGTGCGGTGGCGGACGGCCGTGGGACGGCCTTGCCGACTAGAGCCTAACCGGCTCCGGGCACTGGGCCTGTCGCCGCCCGGGTCCTGGGACGAAAAAGGGCCCGAATACCCCTCTTCCCTGACATAAGACCCTCACCTGTTCGCCCTCGGCGGTATCCGCCGCAGCCCGGCGGCGGCGCACAACACACCGCCGCCCGGCGCGTGGGACACGCGCCGGGCGGCGGGAAGCACTACGGGCCGGGCCCGGTGATGCGGTGTTACGAGGGAGTTCAGCTGAGCTTCAGCTTCTGCCCCGGGAAGATCATGTCGGCGTCGTCGACGATGTCCTTGTTGAGCTCGAAGAGCTTCTCCCAGCCGCCCTTGACGCCGTTGGCCTGGGCGATGGTCCCGAGGGTGTCGCCCTCCTTGACCTCGTACGAGCCGTTGCCGGTCTTCACGGTGCCGGTCGACGGGGCCTCGGTCTTCGGGGCGGACGGCTTGGCCGGGGCGGGCTTGGACGGGGTCCAGTTGCCGGAACCGGAGCCGCCGGCCTTGGTCTCGGTGTCGGCCTTCGGGGTGGAGGGCTTCGCCGGGGCGGGCTTGGCCGGGGCCGGCTTGGTGTCCGGCTTCGGCTTCGACGGGGTGGTGGTCGAGCCGCCGCCGTTGTACGCGGAGTTGGACAGGCCGACGCCGCAGGACGGCCAGGCGCCCTTGCCCTGACCCTTGAGGACCTTCTCGGCGATGGCTATCTGCTGGCTCTTGGAGGCCTGGTTGGCCTGCGCGGCGTACGCCTTGCCGCCGTACGCGGCCCAGGTGGAGGACGAGAACTGCAGGCCGCCGTAGTAGCCGTTGCCCGTGTTGATGGACCAGTTGCCGCCGGACTCGCAGGAGGCGACCTTGTCCCACTCGCTGACGGTGGCGGCGCTCGCGGAGCCCGCGGCCATCAGCGGGGCGGCGACGGCGACACCGGCGACACCGGCGAGCGTGACGATGCGGACGGCCTTGGAGCCGCGACGGTGCTTGCCCTTGCCGGAAAGCAGCATGGAGTTCTCCTCACCGACGCCTTCGAGGTGAGCTGTCGGGTTCGGGCGGATGAGTTGCCCGGTCACGTGTCGAGCACGTGGCTTAACCCCTAGCCGTTCGTGACCGTCTCTCAACGGCCTTTCCCGGCGCCTACCTTGGTTCCCCCGCTCCTGCCTTCGGCGCTTGACGCGACGACTGTTCCCTCCGTCCGCCGGCAGGATTCGGCGATGCGGTCGAAGGAGCCCGCGGTGGCGAGCGATTCAGAAGGTAGACAGGTCTCTCCCCGATGTTCAACGCGCGACATCAGGGAGAAACCGGCCTACTTGCATTCCTCAAATGGGCGTTTTCGCAGGTGAGGGCGGGGTTTGCGGAAGTTCCGGAACGAGACACGCCAGTTGACCGGAAGAGACGCATGTCTCATTTACCGATAACGGACATTCAAGTCTTTCTGGGTGCCCGAACTGCCCCTATTTCTTGGTTAGATCCAGGTTCTGGCCCGGCTTGATGAGGTCCGCGTCCCCGCCGATGACCTGCTCGTTGGCCTGGTAGAGGGCGGTCCAGCCCCCCTTGAGGCCCTTGGCGTTCGCGATGTCGGTGAGGCTGTCGCCCGGCTTCACCGTGTACGTGGGGTCCGGGGTGCCCGACGCCGTGCCGGGCGCGCCCGCCACCTCGACGGCCGCCGGGCCGCGGTGCTTGCCCGCGCCCTCGCCCTTCTCCGCGGCCGGAGAGACGGGGTTGGCGCCGGGGGTCGTCGGGGCCGGGGAGGCCGGGGAGGCCGTCGGGTCCACCGGGGCGGTCGGGCTGACCGGGGCCGTCGGGGAGACCGGGGCGGTCGGGTCCACCGGGGTGGTGGGGGTGACCGGGGGCGCGGTGGTCGGCGCGGTCGGGTCCGGGTCCGGCATGACGGGCAGTCCGGTGTTCGGGCCCAGCGGGTAGTCCGGCAGCCCGCTCGGGCTCGTGGAGGGGGAGGCGCCCGGCGTCCCCGGCTGCGGGGTCGGGGCCCCGAAGTCCGTGGCGCGCCCGCTCGAACTCTTGTCGGGCACGGTGTTGTCCGGCCGGGTCGGGGTGGGGGCGACGGGCCCGCGGCGGTTGCCGGGGTCCACCTGCGGCGCCGGCCCCTGCTGGGTCAGTCCGGCCGAGGCGGAGCACAGCGGCCACGCCTGGGGGCCCTGGGAGGCCAGCACGGTCTCGGCGACCGCGATCTGCTGGGAGCGGCTGGCGAGGTCGGGGCGCTCCGCGTAGGCGAGTCCGCCCGCGTTCTTCCACTGCTCCAGGCTGAACTGGAGGCCGCCGTAGGCCCCGCTGCCGGAGTTGGCGCTCCAGGTGCCGCCGCTTTCGCAGTCGGCGACCTTGTCCCACGTGGCGGTGTCGGCTGCGCTCGCGTTCGTGGCGGCGAGCAGCGGCAGGGCCAACGCGGAGCCGGTGACTCCGGCGGTGACGACCAGGGCTGGTACCTGGCGGGGGCGTCTGTGGCGGCCGTTCCCGGGAAGCATGTGGCTGCACCTTTCGCATAACGGCGGGGTAACGGCAGAACCTAGCCGCCTTCGAACGGATGTCACAAGTTCGGGCCGGGGCTGACTTCCGGTCAGCCGATCGGTTCCCGCCGCCGGGTTGCCGGACCCCGGTGTTTCAAGGTGTGAAGCGGACGGGGAGGGTGCGAAGGCCCCGCATGATGAGCCCGCCGCGCCAGCGCAGGTCCGTGGGGGGAACGGCAAGTTCCAGATCCGGCAGACGCGTCAGCAAAGTCGCGAGCGCCGTCTGGCCTTCGAGACGGGCGAGCGGGGCGCCGAGGCAGTAGTGGATCCCGTGGCCGTACCCGAGGTGCTGATTGTCACTCCGGGAGAGGTCGAGGGTGTCCGGGTCGGCGAACCGGGCGGGGTCGCGGTCGGCCGCCGCGAGGACCACCAGGACGGGGTCCCCCACGGCGACGTCCTGCCCGCCGAGGGTCAGCGGCTCGGTCGCGAAGCGCCAGGTGGCCAGCTCCACCGGCCCGTCGTAGCGCAGCAGTTCCTCGACGCCGGTCTCCAGGAGGGCGCGCTCCCCGGCCGCGAGGGAGTCCTGGAGGCGCGCGCGCTGGTCCGGGTTCACGAAGAGGGCGTGCAGGCCGTTCCCGATCAGGTTGACCGTGGTTTCGAAGCCGGCGAACAGGAGGATGAAGGCCATCGCCGTGGCCTCCGCCTCCGTCAGGTGGTCCCCGTGGTCGCTCGCCCGGATCAGGTCCGAGATGAGGTCATTGCCCAGATCGTCCCGCTTGCGGTGGATCAGTTCCCCGAGATAGGTGCGGATCTGCTTCACGGAGCGAGCCACCCCGCCGCGCGGTCCCCCGCCGTGCCGGATCATCATCCCGGCCCAGTCGCGGAAGTCGTCCTGGTCCTCGCGCGGTACGCCGAGCATCTCGCAGATGGCGTAGATGGGGAGCGGGAAGGCGAACTCATGGATGAGATCGGCCTCCCCCCGCTCCGCGTCGCCCGCCTTCTCGACGATCCTGTCGATCAGGTGGTCGGTGAGCTCCTGCACGCGCGGGGTGAACTCGGCGACCCTGCGCGGGGTGAACGCCTTCGACACCAGCCGCCGCAGCCGGGTGTGGTCCGGCGGGTCGATGTTCAGCAGGTGCGTCATCAGCTCCGCCTTGCGCTCCCCCGGGATCCCGGTCTTGCCCTTGGCGTGCGCGGGTTCCGCGTGGTGCGCCGGGTTCTTGCTCAGCCGCTGGTCGGCGAGGGCCTGGCGGGCGTCGGCGTAGCGGGTCACGAGCCAGGCCTCGACCCCGCTGGGGAGCTTCGTGCGGTGCACCGGGGAGTGCTCGCGCAGCCAGGCGTAGGCCGGGTAGGGGTCGGTCGCGAACTCCCAGTCGAAGAGGGTCGGCCCCTGGGAGGGGGAGCCGTCGGCCGCGGGAGTGGAGGTCTGCTCATGCACCTGACGACGTTATCCCGGCCGGAAGCCGCCATCCCATATGGGCGGTTAGCCGCGGCTGTCCGTAGATGGGCCGTCGCTTGACCTCGGCTTCCACGACATTCCTACTTTCGGATTTGTGGACGTGAGGATCTTGAAGAGCAGTTTCGCGGTGGTGGAGAGACGGGCCGAGCACGCGGTCAAGTTCTTCTACTCCCACCTCTTCTGGCACCACCCCGGACTCCGCACCCTCTTCCCGGCCTCCCCCGAGGACATGGAGCGCCAGCGCGACCGCCTCTTCGCCGCGCTCACCCACGTCGTCGCGCAGCTGGAGAGCGAGACCCTCCTCCCCTATCTACGCGACCTCGGACGCGACCACCGCAAATTCCTCGTCGGCCCCGAGCACTACGCGGCCGTCGGCGCCAGCCTCCTCGCCGCCCTCGCCCAGACCTCCGGCGACGCCTGGACCCCCGTCGTCGAGAAGGCCTGGACCGAGGCCTACCAGGTCATCGCCGACGCGATGACGGCCGGCGCCGCCGCGAGCCCGGAGCCCCCCTGGTGGGACGCCGAGGTGGTGCGCCACCTGCGGTACGGAGAGGACATCGGCGTGCTCACCCTGCGCCCGCACGTCCCGCTCCCCTACCGGCCGGGCCAGTACGTCAGCGTGAGCAGCGAACGCGTCCCGAGGACCTGGCGCACGTACTCCCTCGGCAACGCGCCCCGCCCCGACACCACCGTCGACCTGCACGTGAGCCGCATCGAGGGCGGCCGGCTCAGCACCGCGCTGGTCCGCGACGTCCGGCCCGGCGAGCTGCTGCGGCTCGGCGCCCCGGGCGGCGCCCTGGGGCTGCGCCGCGAGGACCGGCCCGTCACCCTCATCGCCGCCGGCACCGGGTGGGCGCCGGTCCGGGCCATGCTGGAGGACCTCGTGGCGCACCCTCCCGATCAGGACGTGCGCCTCTTCGTGGTCGCCCGGGACGGCGCCCACCTCTACGACCGCCCGCTCATCGACGGGTACGCCGCCTCCTGCCGGTGGCTCTCCGTCACCTACATCACCCCCGCGCCCGGGCGGCACCGCAACCAGGCCACCGGCCGGCTGGCCACCGCCCTCGGCCACCGGGCCCTGTGGCGGGAGCAGGACGTCCACCTCAGCGGCCCCGCGCAGTTCGTGGAGGAGACCGCGGGCCTCCTGGAGGAACTGGGCGCCCGCCCCGACCGGCTCTTCCACGACGCCGTCCCCGCCTCCGGTGCCGCGCGGACCCGGCCGCTGGGCTTCGGCGAGTGGTTCCTGGGCCGCCCCGACCCGCACTGGCACAACCCGGCGGGACGCACCCCGCGCGACACCCGCTGAGCCGGGCGCCGCCGCCCGCCCACCGCCTGCCCGCCCACCGCCCGCCCCCTACCGGCCTACCGCCCACGCACCCGGGCCGCCGGCTCAGCCGAGGCCCTCGGCCACCCTGATCGCGTCCCGGTACGCGCGGGCCGCCGCGCGCAGCGCCGTCTCGGGGTCGGTCCCCGCCGCCTCGGCGCGCGCCGCCAGCGCGAGCAGTTCGTAGCCGACGCCCTCGCCACGGGGCAGTTCCACGTCGATGCCGCCCGCCCGGACCCGGCCGGCGAGCTTGGCCGCGAGCGCGAGCCCCGGCTGGCCCAGCGGGATCCCGTCGGTGACCGACTCCCGCTGCTTCTCGACCGCCTTGGTGGCCTGCCAGTGCGCTTTGACGTCCTCCGGGGAGTCGGCCCGGGCGTCCCCGAAGACGTGCGGGTGGCGGCGGACCAGCTTGTCCACCAGGTCTCCCGCGACATCGTCGATGGAGAAGGCCGCCTCCCGTCCTTCTCCTTCTTCCCCTTCTTCTCCCTCTTCCTCCGCCCGTTCCTCCGCCCGGCCCGCCTCCTCGGCGATGCGGGCGTGGAAGAACACCTGGAGCAGCACGTCGCCGAGCTCCTCGCGCAGCGCCGCGCGGTCGCCGTCCTCGATCGCCTCGACCAGCTCGTACGCCTCCTCGATGGCGTACTTCACCAGCCCCTCGTGGGTCTGCCGGGAGGTCCACGGGCATTCGCGCCGGACCCGGTCCATCACCTGCACCAGGTCGAGCAGGCGCGCTCCGGGCAGGTCGTAGGAGCCCGGCAGCAGTTCCAGGTCGGGCATGCTGACGCGGCCGGACCCGGCGAGACGGGCCAGTCCGTCCGTGAGCCGCTGGTCACCCTCGCCGCCGGGGATCACCACGACCGTACGGCCGCCCGCGCACGCGTCGACGAGCCCGTGCGCGTCGGGCACCTCCCGCGCCACCTCCACCCCCGCCTCGCGCAGGTACGGCAGCTGCGGGTGGGCCGGATCGGCGCACAGCACCAGGTCCGCGGCGCGCAGGGTCCGCCAGGCCGACCAGGAGAGCAGGCCGGGGGCGACCCGGTGGCTGGCGGTCAGCAGGACGATCCGGCCGGGGCCGGCACCGGCTTCGGCACCGGCTTCGGCGGGGGCACCGGCGCGGGCATCGGCGGAGGCGGCGGGGGCGGGGGCGGGTTCGGCGGTGTGGTCGGTCACCCTCCGAACCTACCTCCGCCCGCGCGCGTCAGGCTCCGGCGGGGCCCGCCTGCTCGGGGCGGGTCCGCTGGGTGATCCACGGGGTCTGCTGGTCACCGAGGATGATCTGCTGCGCGTCCCAGTGGCCGTAGCGCGGGTTGACCTCGATGTGCAGGTCCTTCGCCGCCTGCCCGAGCTTGGCCAGGGCCTTGTCCTGGCTGCCGTAGTGCTCGAAGAGCTTGTCGCGCAGCAGCTTGAAGCGGGTGTCCGCCTCCAGCTGGTCCGGCGCCAGCTGCGCCTGCTGCAGCGCGGCCGCCGCGAGCTCCTTCTCCCCGCCCGCCTGCTGCAGCTGCGCCTTGCGGACCTCTTCGATCTCCCGGGTGTTCACGCTCAGGCCCGCGTCGTCGGCGGCCCGCTCCAGGACGGCGGTCTGGATCATCTTGTTGAGTTTGAGGCGCTCCAGTCCTGCGGTCGCCTCGATGAGCTGCGCACCCTGCCCGGAACGGTTCTGCGCCGTGCGGACGTCGTTGACCTGGGCCTGGAGCGCGGAGGTGGTGATGCGTTCCCCGCCGACGACGGCGGCCGTGCCGGGGCGCGTCCCGCCCGAACAGGCGGCCAGCAGGGGGGCCGCCGCGAGGAGGGCGGCGGAGACGGAGAGCGCTGTGCGACGGTGCAAAGGAGCCTCCAGGGCCGGGAGATTGTGCGTCGGTGCACAAGGGCCGTGCGGTGATCGATGGTATGCAGTCAGGGTGGTACGGGCCACCGCTTCGACCAACGATTCGGGGGGTGTTGGGGTGCGAGTTCACCCCCCGGCCACCGCCCTGCCCACCGTTCCTGGGATGGTCGCTCCACCATGTCGACACAGCAGCTCGCCCCGCACCGCGTCCCCGACCGTCCCGTCCCCGCTCTCCCGCGCCGCTCCGCGCGGCGGGCCGGCCTGGTGGGGGCGGCGTTCGCGGCGCTGGTCACCGTCGTGGCCGTGTGCGGCGGGGACGCCACCGCGCGCGTCTTCCCGTACGGGCCCCGCCACCGCAGCGTCAACGACCTCGGCAACCAGTTCGTGCCGTTCCACGCGCACCTGTGGGACCTGCTGCACGGGCGGGCGCAGGGCGGTCTCCTCTTCAACTGGCAGTCCGGCTACGGGACCAGCTTCCTGCCCGATCTGGGGACCTATCTGACGAGCCCCTTCGCCGTGCTGGTGGCGCTCTTCCCGCGCCAGGACATCGACCTCGCGGTGTACGTGGTCACCGTGCTGAAGACGGCCGCCGCGGCGGCGGCCATGGCCTGGCTGCTGCGCACCCAGCGGCCGGGGCCGTGGTGGGCCGCGGGACTGCTGGGGGCCTCGTACGCGCTGTGCGGCTGGTCGGTGATCGAGGCCTCCTACAACCCGATGTGGCTGGACGGGCTGATCGCCTTCCCCCTGCTGTGCCTCACCGGCGAATGGGCACTGCGCGGGCGGCGGCCCGTGCTCGGGGTGCTGGTGGTGGCGGTGGGCTGGACGGCGAACTTCTACACCGCGTACATGGCCACCCTGGGTGCGGCCCTGGTGCTGTTGGTACGGGTGGCGCTCACCCGGGAGGGCGTGAGGGAGCGGGCCCGGGTGGCCGGGCGGGCGGCGGGGACCGTGCTGCTGGGGATCGGGCTGGCCGCGCCGGTGCTGGCGCCGCTGTTCCTGAGCTCGAAGCAGGCCTATCCGGGGTGGTCCCGCCCGTTCGGTCCGGTGCCGTGGTCCGACCTGTTCGCGCGGCTGATGCCGGCGACGTACTCCTTCAACTCCCCCGCGGTGTTCGTGGGCACCGGGACCCTGCTGCTGGTCGCGGCGCTCCCCTTCCACCGGGCCCTGCCCGCCCGGACCCGGTGGTGGTGGGCGGGGCTGGTCACGGCGGTGCTGCTGTCGCTGCAGTGGGAGCCGACCCACCTGGCCTGGCACCTGTTCGCCACCCCGAACGGGAGCGCGTACCGGCAGACCTTCGTGCTGGCCGGGATCGTGGTGATCGCCGCCTGGACGGGGCTGGCGGCCGGACTGCCCTCCGGCCGGGCACTGGCCGCGGGGGCCGCGGTGCTGGCGGCGGCCGGGCTGTGGGCGAGCGGCAGCGCCCTGACCACGACCTGGGGGTACGCCCTGTCCGTCGGCGGGCTGGCGCTGACGGCCGGGGCCTGGTGGGCGCTGCGCCGGCCGCGGCTGCTGCTGCCCGCCGCCGGTCTGCTGGCGGTGGTGCTGGTGGCGCAGGCCGCGGCGACGACGGCGTACGGCCACAAGGGCAAACTCGCCGGGCTGGACGACTACCCGTCCTGGAACGCGGCGCACACCCGGCGCGCCGAGGCCCTCGCGGGCGCCGAGGGCTGGCCCGCGTACCGGACCGACGCGGGCCGGCCGGCGCTGTCCGGCAACGACCCGATGCTGCTGGGGGGCGAGGGCGGCTCGTACTACAGCAGCCACACCCCGGACGTGTTCACCCGCACGATGCAGGCGCTGGGCGCGGGCTGGACCTCGCGGGGCCGCAACGTGCAGAGCATCGACAACCCGGTGACGGACGCGGTGTTCGCGGTCGGCGCGCGCCTGAAGCCCGACGGCACGATCGCCCGCGCCGAGGTCCCGCCGCTGGTCACCGTCCACCCGGCGGGCCCCGAACCGGCTTACGGGGAATCCCCCTTCGCCAACCAGGAGCTGCTGCTGGGCGCGAAGGTGTACGAGGACCCCGTCGCGCCCGGCGTCTGCCGGGCGGGGACGGAGGCCTACCTGTGGGCCCCGGAGTACAACGCCACGGCCCGCCTCGCCGGTGGCCGCCCGTTCCGGCTGAACGGCAGCGCCCCCCGCAACCGGGCGGCGCTCCAGCCCCTCGGTCTCTCGCGCGGGCCCGCCTCCAGGCTGATCTTCGACCGGCCCGCCCCGGCGCAGTGGGCGCTGTCCTGCCTGGACCGGCCCCGCCTGACGGCGGCGGTGTCGGCCCTGCGCGCCACGGCCGCCACCTCCGTACGGGTCACCGCCTCGGGCCTGCGCGCCACCCTGCCGCCGGGCAGCCGGGGCACGGCCGTGGTCGCGGTCCCGGCGATCGCGGGCTGGACCTGCGACGGCCGCCCGGCCCGATCCCGGCTCGGYCTGCTGGCCGTCCCCCTGGACGGCCGGACCACCACCCTGACCTGCTCCTTCCGCCCCCCGGGCCTCGTCCCGGGCACGGCGGCGGCCGGCCTGTCGGCGCTGGTGGTGCTCGGCCTGGCGCTCAGGCGCCGGCAGCGGGCGCGGTGACGCGGGGTCACCGGCGCCGCGGCGCCCGGTCCCGGGACCGGGCGCCCGGTCCCGGCCGGGAGGTCAGCGCACCTGGCCCAGCCACTGCAGGGTGCGGCGGACGTCCACCGCGAGGGGGTGGCCCGGCCCGTGGACGCGGTCCGTGTCGTACAGGAGGCGGACCAGGGTGTCGTGGGCCGCGGGACGGTCGCCCAGCGACAGCAGCAGGTGCGCTATCCGGCGGCGGACCTCCAGCGGGAGCCCCGGGTCCGGATTGGCGTAGTGGTTCTCGAACAGGGGCAGCAGCGACCGGTACTCGGCCAGGGCCGCCGCCGGCTCGCCGAGCTGCTCCAGGCACTGCGCGGCGTCGTAGCGGAAGCGCAGCGCCTGCGGGTCCCCGGCCGGGAACTCGTCCGCGAGGCGCCGCAGTTCGGGCAGGGCGCGGCGGAACTGGCCGTCGTCCATCAGGGTGGCGGCGTACTGCTTGCGCAGCGAGCGGACCACCGGGGAGTGCTCGCCGTGCTCGGCGGCCGCCGCCGGGAGGATCCCGCCGAGGATGTCCACGGCCCGGGTGAGCTGCCCCTGGTCGAGCAGCTGGCGGGCCTCGTCCACCGCGCCGGGGATGTCCGGCCGGGGCGGCGCGGGCGGGTCGGCCGGCCGGGGCGGGACGACGGCGGCCCGGTCCGGCCAGGGCGCCTGGGGGCGCAGGAAGGGGCGGGTGGGGTCGAGGGGGCCCGCCGGGGCGCGGCTGCCGCGGGCCGGGAGCAGGGGTTCGAGGGCCTCGTAGACCTCCTGCGCGGAACCGGGCCGGTCCTGCGGGTCCTTGGCGAGGAGGCGCAGCATCAGCGCCTCCAGCTCCGGCGGGATCTCGGGGCGCAGCGGACGCACCGGGGCCGGGGGCTCGTAGAGGTGGCGGTGCAGGACGCCGAGGGCGGTGGATCCGGCGAAGGGGACGTTGCCGGAGAGGAGTTCGTAGAGCAGCACGCCGAGGGCGTAGAGGTCGGTGTAGGGGCCGACCGCGCCGCCCATCGCCTGTTCGGGCGCCATGTAGGCGGGACTGCCGATCGGGGAACCGGTGCTGGTGAGGCGGGTGGTGTCGGTGTCCATCACGGAGGCGACGCCGAGGTCCAGGACGAGCACGGTCCCGTCGGGCCGGATCATCACGTTGCGGGGCTTGAGGTCGCGGTGGACGATCGGCACCGCGTGCACGGCGGAGAGCACGGCGCACAGCTGCGCGGCCACCGCGACCGCCCAGGGCCACGGGTACGGGTCGTGTCCGGCGAGGTGGTCGGCGAGGTCGGAGCCCTCGACGTAGCCCATGACGAGGTAGAGCTCGTCGCCGTCGTTGCCGGCGTCGTGGACGGTGACCAGCCCGGGGTGGTCCACCTGGGCGGTGACGCGGCATTCGCGCACGAAGCGGCGGCGCAGCTCCTCGGCGACGGTGCCGGGGCCGGCCACCCGGTCGGGGCGCAGCAGTTTGACGGCGACGCGCCGGTCCAGGCGGCGGTCGTAGGCCGTCCACACCTGGCCCATGCCGCCCTGGCCGAGGATGGTGGCGAGCTGGTAGCGCTCGCCGATCAGGCGTTCGCCGTCGGTCACCGGTTCGGGTCCTGGAACGCCGTGCTGTTCGGGTCCTGGTAGGGGCCGCCGGGCTGCGGGGGCCGCGGCGGGCGGGCCGGGCCCTGACCCTGGCCCTGACCGGGTCCCTGGCGGCGCAGGAGCTCGCTGAGTTCGTCGAGTTCGGCGCGCACCTGCCCCAGGCGCGGCGGCGTCTGCGGGGGGACCTGCGGGGGCGCCGGCGCGGGGGCCGGGTTCGGCACGGGCGGGTAGCCGTAGGAGGGGGTGGTCTGCTGCCCGCCGTACGGGGCCTGCGGGCCCGCCGGGTACCAGGGCGCGGCCCCGACGGCCGGGGCGGGGCGCTTGTTCTCGTGGTGGCGGATGTCCGCGACCAGGTGGTACACGCAGATCGCGAAACCCGTGAAGATCGAGCCACCGGTGCCGAGGTTGCTCTGCCAGCCGTTGACCTCGGCCGTGGGGTCCATCTCGATGAGGGTGAGCCAGACGATCGACAGCACCCCGCTGATGACCAGCAGCGCCCAGTCCCGCCCCTTGCGGGTGAGGATCGCGAGCCGCAGCACCGACCCCCAGGCGAAGAACCCGCAGCTGAGCAGCGGCAGCGCCGTGAACAGCACGCGCAGCGTCATCTCGCTCCCGGAGAGGGAACGGTGGCCTTGGGGGCCGTGCTGCGGCGGGAGGCCGGGGCCGTGCATCGCTGCTCCTGACGAGGCGTACGGAAGGGTGCTGGTCTGAGCGTATACAGCCTTTCCGGCCGTCCGTGAGGGGAAGGCCCCAACCGTTGCAGGGTCGCAGCCCGGTCGGTCCGGGGCGCCGCATCCGCGGACCGGCCGCGGCGCGCCCGCTGGACGACCCGCTCCCCGACCGCCCCGGCCGCCCGTCCTTCCCGTCCTTCCCCTCCCTCCCCTCCAGCCGCCCTCCGGGTGGCCGCGGTTGCCCTCTGGATTCCTGACCGATCCCAGGGGGACCCGTCGTGCGCACCACACCGCCCGGACCCGTACCCGCGTCCATGGCCGCACTCGCCTGCGCGGCCCTGCCGGCCGCCGGCGCCCCCGCCGGGGCGCGTCCCGGGCCGGGGCCGCCCGCCCGGTGTCGCAGGCACCCTCTAGGCTCGACGGCTGAGCCTGTTCGACTTTCCACGGGGGGATCCGAAATGCGCAGCCGTACGAAGACCAGCGCGGCGGCCCTCGCCGCCACGGCCCTGATCGGCACGGGCCTGACGGCCTGCGGGGGCGCTCCGGGCAGGGCCGCGTCCGTGGGGCGCGAGGCCCGTGCGGCGCAGGCCCCTGCGCCCTCGGCCCCGGGCGGGGCCCCGGCGCCCGCCCGCAGCGGCGGCCCGCTCACCGAACGCTCCGGGCAGGAGATCCTGACGGAGGCCTACGAGGCCACCCGCAAGGCGGAGTCGGCGCACGTCACCGCGAAGGTCGACTACCAGGGCAAGCCGATGCAGATCGACCTGTCGCTCGACAAGAAGGGCAACTGCAACGGCGCCGTGCGCCTGGAGGGCATGGGCCGCCTCGACATCATCAAGTCCAGCGAACTGGTGCACTTCCGGGGCGACGCCGCCTACTGGCGGGGCGCGGCCCGGGAGCGGCACACCCCGCAGAAGCAGACGGACCAGATGGTGGCCGCGCTCGCCGACCGGTGGGTGAAGGTCCCCGTCTCCGATCCGCGGGCCGCGTCGATGACGGGCAGCTGCGACCTCGACAAGCTGACGGGCGACTTCGGCAAGGGCAGCCCGCTCGCCCGCAAGGGCCAGACCACCACCGTCGAAGGCAAGCCGGCGCTGGCGGTCACCTCCCCGTCCCGGCAGGGCACCCAGACCGACTACGTCGCCACGGAGGGCAAGCCGTACGTGCTGAAGTCGGCGGTCAGCGGGGACACCCCCGGCGAGGCGCTGTTCTCGGCGTTCGACGTCCCGGTCGACACGGCCTCCCCGCAGGACTCCGACGTCCTGGACCTGTCGAAGATCGGCGGCCCGGCGGGCGAGGCCGTCTGACGGCCGTCCGGCCCTCCCGCCGCGTCCGACCCGTCAGGCCCGCCCGGCCCGCCCGCCCCGTCAGGCGCGGGCCCGCCGCACGTGCAGGTGGCCGCTGAGGGGGAACTCGGGCGGCGCGGCGGGCAGGGTCGTCTCGAAGGCGTACCCGCTCTTGGCGGCGACGCGGCAGGAGGCCTCGTTGTCCTCCTGGTGCAGGAGGTCCAGGCGTTCCAGCCCGGCGCCGGCGAAGGTGGCGAACGCCCAGGCGGTGAGGGCTTCCAGGGCGCGCGGGGCGACGCCGCGGCCCCGCGCGGGCGCCGCCGTCCAGTAGCCCACCTCGGCGGACGGACCGTCCGCCCCCGCCCGCTTGAGGGCGGTGCCGGCCACCAGCAGCCCCGAGTCCTCCTCCACCACGGCGAAGCCGAACCGCCGGCCCTCGGCCCAGTCCCGCCGGCCGTCCTCCACGAACATCAGCCCGTCGCGTTCGCTGTCGACCGGGTACCGGGTCCGGCGGCGCATCAGCGGGTCCCGGTACGCCCCCCTGAGCGCGGGCACGTCCGCCTCCTCCCAGGGGCGCAGCAGCAGGGCCGGACGGTCCTGCTGCGCCGGGCAGCGGAGGGCGACGGAAGGGATCATCATCCGATGATAGGCAGCCGGGCCGGCTACGAGCCGAGGATGGTGGTGAGGAACTCCCCCGTCCAGGCCAGGAGTTCCCGCCCGACCAGGGGCTTCCCGCCGACCCGGGCCGTCTTCGGACGCGGCACCAGTACCTGCGAGGTCGCGGGCTTGAGCACCGTCCCCGGGTAGAGCCGCTTCAGCCGCAGCTCCTGGGACTCGCGCAACTCCACCGGCCCGAAGCGGATGTTGGGCCCCTGGAGGGTGATGTCGCCGACCCCGCAGGCCCGCGCGAGCATCCGCAGTCCCGCCACCAGCAGCAGGTTCTCCACCGGCTCGGGCAGCTTGCCGTAGCGGTCGGTGAGCTCCTCGCGCACCGCCTTGACGTCGGCCTCCGAGTTCGCCGACGCGATGGACCGGTACGCCTGCAGGCGCAGCCGCTCCCCGGGCGCGTAGTCGTGCGGGACGTGCGCGTCGACCGGCAGCTCGATCTTGACCTCCAGCGGCGGCTCCTCCTCCGCCCCGCCCTCGATCGCGGCCCGGTAGTCGGCCACGGCCTCGCCGACCATCCGGATGTACAGGTCGAAGCCGACGCCCGCGATGTGTCCGGACTGCTCGCCGCCGAGCAGGTTGCCCGCGCCGCGGATCTCCAGGTCCTTCATCGCCACGTACATGCCGGCGCCCATCTCGGTGTGCTGGGCGATCGTCGCGAGCCGCTCGTGCGCGGTCTCGGTCAGCGGCTTCTCCGGCGGGTACAGGAAGTACGCGTACCCGCGCTCGCGCCCGCGTCCGACGCGGCCGCGCAGCTGGTGCAGCTGGGAGAGGCCGAAGTTGTCGCCGCGCTCCACGATCAGGGTGTTGGCGTTGGAGATGTCGATGCCGGACTCGACGATCGTCGTCGAGACGAGCACGTCGAACTTCTTCTCCCAGAAGTCGACGACCACCTGCTCCAGGGCCTGTTCCGACATCTGCCCGTGCGCGGTCGCGATGCGTGCCTCGGGCACGATCTCGCGGAGCCTGGCGGCGGCCCGGTCGATGGACTCGACCCGGTTGTGGATGTAGAAGCACTGCCCCTCGCGCAGCAGTTCGCGGCGGACGGCCGCGCCGATCTGCTTCTCCTCGTACGGGCCGACGAAGGTCAGGACCGGGTGGCGCTCCTCGGGCGGGGTGGTGATCGTCGACATCTCGCGGATGCCGGTCACCGCCATCTCCAGGGTGCGCGGGATCGGGGTCGCGGACATGGTCAGCACGTCCACGTTGGCGCGCAGCTTCTTCAGCTGCTCCTTGTGCTCGACGCCGAACCGCTGCTCCTCGTCGACGATGACCAGGCCGAGGTCCTTGAACTTCGTCTCCTGCGAGAACAGCCGGTGGGTGCCGATGACGATGTCGACCGACCCCTCCTTCAGCCCCTCCAGGGTGGCCTTGGACTCGGTGTCGCTCTGGAAGCGCGACAGCGCCTTCACGTTCACCGGGAACTGCGCGTACCGCTCGGAGAACGTCCCGAAGTGCTGCTGCACCAGCAGGGTGGTGGGCACGAGGACGGCGACCTGCTTGCCGTCCTGCACCGCCTTGAAGGCCGCGCGGACGGCGATCTCCGTCTTGCCGTAGCCGACGTCGCCGCAGATCAGCCGGTCCATGGGGACGGACTTCTCCATGTCCTCCTTGACCTCGGCGATGGTGGTGAGCTGGTCGGGGGTCTCCGCGTACGGGAAGGCGTCCTCCAGCTCGCGCTGCCAGGGGGTGTCCGGGCCGAAGGTGTGGCCGGGGGCCGCCATGCGGGCGCTGTAGAGCTTGATGAGGTCGGCGGCGATCTCCTTGACCGCCTTCTTCGCGCGCGCCTTGGTCTTGGTCCAGTCGGCGCCGCCGAGCCGGTGGAGGGTCGGGGCCTCGCCGCCGACGTACTTGGTGACCTGCTCCAGCTGGTCGGTGGGGATGTAGAGGCGGTCGCCGGGCTGGCCCCGCTTGGCGGGCGCGTACTCGACGAGGAGGTACTCGCGGGTGGCGCCCTGCACCGTGCGCTGGACCATCTCGATGTAGCGGCCGACGCCGTGCTGCTCGTGGACGATGTAGTCGCCGACCTCCAGGGTGAGGGGGTCCACGGACTTGCGGCGCCGGGTCGGCATCCGGCCGAGGTCCTTGGTGGCGGTGCGCTGCCCGGTCAGGTCGGTCTCGGTCAGCACGGCCAGCCGCAGGGCCGGGTCGACGAAGCCGTTGTCGAGGGAGCCGCAGGACACGTGCACGACGCCCGGCTCCAGGGCCGGCAGGTCTGCCTCCAGCCGGGCCGCGATGCCCTCGCCGCCCAGGACCTCCACGGTGCGGGCCGCCGGGCCGTGGCCCTCGGTGAGGTAGACGGTGTGCCAGCCGTCGGCGATCCAGCCCTTGGTGTCGGCGAGCGCCCGGGCGGTGTCGCCGCGGTAGGCCTCGGGGGCGCGCATGCCCAGCCGCAGGGTGTCCCCGCCGGCCAGGTCCGCGTCCTCGGCGGCGAAGGGGGAGACCGACCACCACATCATGCCGAGCTCGCGGGCGTGGTCGCGGACGTCGGCGATGCCGCGCAGCGAGGCCGCGCCGACGTCGATGGGGGCCTCGCCGCCGCCGGCGGTGGCCGCCCAGGAGGCCATCAGGAACTCCTGCGAGGTCGCCACCAGGTCGGCGGCCCGGGTCCGCACCCGCTCCGGGTCGCACACCACGGCCATGGACCCGGCGGGCAGTACGTCGATCAGCAGTTCCATGTCGTCGACGAGGACCGGCGCGAGGGACTCCATGCCCTCGACCGCGATCCCCTCGGCGATCTTGTGCAGAAGTTCGCCCAGCTCCGGGTGGGCCTCGGCCAGGGCCGCCGCCCGTTCGCGCACCTCGTCGGTGAGCAGCAGCTCCCGGCAGGGCGGGGCCCACAGGCCGTGCTCGGCGATCTCCAGGGAACGCTGGTCGGCGACCTTGAAGTAGCGGATCTCCTCGACCTCGTCGCCCCAGAACTCCACGCGCAGCGGATGCTCCTCGGTGGGCGGGAACACGTCGAGGATGCCGCCGCGCACGGCGAACTCGCCGCGCTTCTCGACCAGCTCGACGCGCGCGTACGCGGCCGCGGCCAGCGCCCCGGTGACCTCGCCGAGGTCGGTGCTCTGCCCCTGGCGCAGACTGACGGGCACCAGGTCCCCGAGCCCCTTGACCTGCGGCTGGAGCACGGAACGGATGGGGGCCACGACCACCGAGACGGGCCCGGCGGCCGGGTCGTCCTTGCTCGGGTGCGCGAGGCGGCGCAGCACCGCGATGCGGCGGCCGACGGTGTCGCTGCGCGGGCTGAGGCGCTCGTGCGGCAGCGTCTCCCAGGAGGGGTAGTCCACCACCCCGTCGGCCGGCAGCAGCGAGCGCAGCGCGGCGGCCAGGTCCTCGGCCTCGCGCCCGGTGGCGGTGACCGCGAGGACGGTCCGCTCCGTACGGGCGGCCAGCGCGGCGATCGCGAAGGGCCGCGCGGCGGCCGGACCGACGAGGTCCACGTGCATGCGGTTGCCGTCCCCGGCCGCCGTGACCGCCTCGGCGAGGGCGGGGTCCCGGGTGACGGCATCGAGCAGTCCGTGCAGGCTCATGAAGGCGGATTTCCATCCTGGGGAGGGGCGTGGAGGGGCAACGCGAAGGACCCGACACGTGAACGGGCCGGGGGTTCCCACCCTACGACGCGGGTGTGACGCCCGCGCGGGGGATTGAGGCCTCCGCACGGGTGAGGGGCCGGAGCGTCCCGCTCCACTCCGGGATGACAATCTGTCCTTATGTCCACGTCCGGGAGCCCCCAGACCGCCGAGGAGCCCGCGGGCGGACCCGCCGCGCCCTCCCCGCCGACGTACGCCCGCCCGCCCGCCGCCGGGCGGGCCCGCCTGGCGGCCGCGGCCGTGCGACGGGCCCCGTACGCCCTCGTCGGCGTGCTGTTCCTGGCGTACGCGACGCTCTCCGTCTGCCGCCACCGGCGGATGGAGGAGTCCTCCTGGGACCTGGGGATCTTCGAGCAGGCGGTCAGGGCCTACGCCCACCTCCAGGCCCCGGTGGTGGACCTGAAGGGCCCCGGGGCCCTCGTCCTCGGCGACCACTTCAGTCCCGTCATCGCCCTGATCGCCCCGCTCTACCGGGTCTTCCCGGGCCCGGTCACGCTGCTGGTGGTGCAGGCGGCGCTGCTCGCGCTGTCCGCGCTGCCCGTCACCCGGGCCGCGGTCCGCCTCCTGGGGCAGGGCCGCGGGCTCGCGGTCGGAGCGGCGTACGGACTGTCCTGGGGGATCCAGCGGGCCGTCGACTTCGACTTCCACGAGATCTGCTTCGCGGTGCCGCTGCTGGCCTTCTCGCTGGAGGCGCTGCTCGCGCGCCGGTGGCGGGCCGCGCTCCTCTGGGCGCTGCCGCTGCTGCTGGTCAAGGAGGACCTCGGGGCCACCGTGGCGGTGCTGGCCCTGGTGATCGCCCGGCGGGCCCGGAGCACGGACCGGCGGGCCGCCCGGCTCGCGCTCGCCGCCGCGCTGGCCGGGGTGGTGACCGCCGTACTGCTCTTCACCGTGGTGATACCCGGCTTCGCCCTGGACGGCTACACCTACTGGGAGAAGATGGGCAAGGGCGGCGGCCCCTTCCACGGGTACGGCACGAAGCTCGCCACCCTCGCCTGGCTGCTGGCGCCCACCACCGGTCTGCTGGCGCTGCGCTCCCCGCTGCTGCTGGTGGCCGCGCCCACCCTCGGCTGGCGGTTCCTGTCGAGCGACCCGTACTTCTGGTCCACCGACTTCCACTACAGCGCCGTCCTGATGCCGGTCGTCTTCCTCGCCCTGGTCGACGCGCTCGACACCGTACGGCGCGACCGGCGGCCGTGGCTGCGCTCCTACGCCCACCAGCTGCCCGCCGCCGTGCTCGCCGCGGCCCTCGCGCTGAGCGCGACCAGCCTGCCGCTGGCCCGGCTCGGGGAGCGGGAGACCTACCGCAAGCCCGCCCGGGTGGCCGCCGTGGAGAAGCTGCTCGCGCGGATCCCGGACGGGGTGGGGGTGGAGGCCGACATCGGTGTGCTGACCCGGCTGACCTCGCGCTGCCGGGTCTTCTGGATCGGCAACACCCGGGGCGTGCTCCCCGCCTACCTGACCCTCGACAACTCCACCGGCTGGGCCGGGCAGAACCCGGTCGACTACGCCGCCCGGCTGCATCCGGGGTCGCGGTTCGTCCTGGTGGGCGAGGCGGGCGGGGTCGTCCTGCTCCAGCGGGTGGCCTGAGCCGGAAACGGGCGGCGCCGGCCCCGGCCCGTCCTCTCGGACGTGCCGGGGCCGGCGCGTTTCCCCCGTGGTTCCCCCGTTCCCTCCCCCGTGTTTCCCCCGTACGACCGGTCCGCGCCGACTACTCGCTCGCGATCGCGTTCAGTACGTTCATCCGCCCCGCCCGGAAGGCCGGGACCAGTGCGGCGAACAGGCCCACCAGGGCCGAGCCGGCGAAGACCCCGATGATCGTCGGCCACGGGATCTCCAGCACCTTCAGGCCCTGGAGGGCGAGGAGCTGCTGCGCGGTGGCGCCCCAGCCCATGCCGAGACCGAGGCCCAGCAGGGCGCCGAAGAGGGCGATGACCACCGACTCCAGACGGATCATCCGGCGCAGCTGGCGGCGGGAGAGGCCGATGGCGCGCATCAGGCCGATCTCGCGGGTCCGCTCCACCACCGAGAGGGCCAGGGTGTTCACGACGCCCAGCACCGCGACGATGATCGCGAGCGCGAGGAGGCCGTAGACCATGTTGAGCAGCTGCCCGACCTGGTCCTTGAGGTTCTGCTTGTAGTCGGTCTGGTTGAGCACCTTGTACTGCGGATACCCGGCCATGGCAGCCTTGAGGGCCGGGTAGGCGTCGTCGGCCTGTCCCGGCTTGGCCTTGGCCAGCAGCATGAAGGGGCGGGCCAGCTGGTCGGCCGGGAGGTTGGCCTCGGCGGTCGCGGTGCTGATGTACTTCACGCCCTTGTCGAGGTTGCCCTCGTCCGAGGTGATCGCGGCGACCTTCAGCCTGGCCGTCCTGCCCCCGGTGAAGGCGACCGTCATCTCGTCGCCGACCTTGACGTGGTGCTGGTCGGCGTAGATCGAGCCGACCGACATGGAGCCGGGCGCGTACGCGTCCTTGTGCGCTCCGGCGGTCATCTTGCGGCGCACGTCCTGGGCGTACGTCGGGTCGGTGACGCTCAGGCCGGTCTGCAGGCTGCTGCCGTCGGGCGCGGTGACCTTGGCGTCCACCTCGCGGTAGGCGGTGACGTGGTCCAGGCCCTTGGCGGCGCGCATGGCCTCCTCGGCCTGCGGCATGACCGGCTGTCCGGTCTGGGAGCTGACGATGTAGTCCGCGCCCACCGTCCGGTCGAGCTCGTCGGTGGCCGAGGCCACCATCGAGGAGCCGACCACCGACAGGCAGGCGACCAGCGCCAGTCCGATCATCAGCGCGGCGGCCGTGGCGCCCGTACGGCGCGGGTTGCGCAGCGCGTTGCGTTCGGCGAGCCGGCCGACGGAGCCGAAGGGCCGCAGCACGGGGGCGGCGAGCACCCGGACCACCACGCCCGCCAGCAGCGGGCCGATCACGATGAAACCGATGAGGGTGAAGAGCACGCCCAGGGCCAGCCACAGCGATCCGGCCGAGGCCTTCTCGGCGGCTCCGGCGAGGAACAGGGCCGCGCCGCCGATCCCGGTGAGGACCAGTCCGAGGACCGCGCGGACGGTACCGGCCTTGCGGTCGCCGGGGGTGCCGGCGTCGCGCAGGGCGGCCATCGGGGAGACCTTGCCGGCCCGGCGGGCCGGGATGTAGGCGGCGACCACGGTGACGATGATGCCGAGGAGCAGGCCGACGACCGGGGTCGTCCACTTGACGGTCAGGTCGTCGGTGGACAGGTGCATGCCCATCTGGCCCATGAGCTTCATCAGGCCGACGGCCAGGCCCACGCCCGCCGCGACTCCGGCGAGGGAGCCGACCACACCGAGCAGGAAGGCCTCGACGAGGACGGACCGGTTGATCTGGCCGCGGTCGGAGCCGATGGCACGCATCAGGCCGATCTCGCGGGTCCGCTGGGCGACCAGCATCGAGAAGGTGTTGAAGATCAGGAAGATGCCGACGAGGAAGGCGATGCCGGCGAAGCCGAGCATCACGTACTTCATGACGTCGAGGAAGCCCATGTCCTTCTTGTTGTCGGCCGCGGCCTCCTTGGCGGTCTGCAGCTTGTACGTGTCCGCGCCGACCGCGGCCGCCACGTCCTTCTTGAGCTGCTCGTCGCTGACGCCGTCCTTGGCGGTGACGTTGACGTGCGTGAACACGCCGGGCGCGCCGAGGAGCTTTTCCTGCGCGGTGGCGGTGTCGAAGTAGACGATGGCGGCGCCCGGGTTGGTGACGGTGAAGGAGGCGATGCCGCTGATCTTCGTACGGATGTCACCGGTGACGGCGATGGTGCGCAGCTCGTCCCCGAGTGCCAGGTGGTGCTTCTCGGCGGTGTCGGCGTCGATCATCATCTCGGTGGGGCCGCGCGGGGCCCGGCCGGAGGTGATCTTCATGGACTTGAGTTCGTTCTCGGTCCAGTTGCCCGCGATGGTCGGGGCGCCGGTGCTCGACCCCATGTTCTCGTTCTTGGAGTTGACGACCGTGACGGCGGTCGAGAGGACGCCGCCCTCCGCGGACTTGACGCCCGCGGCCGTACGGACGCTCTCCAGGGCCGAGGCGGGCAGCACCCGCGGCTTGCCGCGGTTCTGGTTCTCCTCGCCCTCGCCCTCGGCCGGCGGCTTGGGGCTGACGGTGACGTTGGAACTGGTGACCGCGAACAGCTTGTCGAAGGTGGTGTTCATGGTGTCCGTGAACACCAGCGTGCCGCAGACGAAGGCGACGGAGAGCAGTACGGCGATGGCGGAGAGCGCCATCCGCCCCTTGTGCGCGAAGAAGTTGCGGCGCGCGGTCTTCATGACGGTCACGAGGTCCGCCCGCGCGCGTCGAAGTCCTTCATGCGGTCGAGGACCTGCTCGGCGGTGGGGGCGTACATCTCGTCGACGATGCTGCCGTCCGCCAGGAAGATGACGCGGTCCGCGTAGGAGGCGGCGACGGGGTCGTGGGTGACCATCACGATGGTCTGGCCCAGCTCGTCCACCGACCGGCGCAGGAAGCCGAGGACCTCGGCGCCGGCCCTGGAGTCCAGGTTTCCGGTGGGCTCGTCGCCGAAGATGATCGCGGGACGGGCGGCCAGGGCGCGGGCGACCGCCACGCGCTGCTGCTGGCCGCCGGAGAGCTCGGTCGGGCGGTGCTTGAGGCGGCCGGCGAGTCCGACGGTCTCGACGACCCGCTCCAGCCACTGCGGCTCGGGCTTGCGGCCCGCGATGTCCATGGGGAGGGTGATGTTCTCCAGGGCGTTCAGCGTCGGGAGCAGGTTGAAGGCCTGGAAGATGAACCCGATCTTGTCGCGGCRGAGCTGGGTGAGCTTCTTGTCCTTCAGGCCGGTGATCTCGGTGCCGTCGAGCTCGATCCGTCCGCTCGTGACCGTGTCCAGCCCGGCCAGGCAGTGCATCAGCGTGGACTTGCCCGAGCCCGAGGGGCCCATGATCGCGGTGAACTGGCCGCGGTGGACGTCCACGTCGACGGCGTTCAGGGCGACGACGCGGGTCTCGCCGGAGCCGTAGGCCTTGACGACCTCGCGCGCCCGGGCCGCGACGGGGCTCTGCCCGCCGGTCCCTCCGTGCCTGGTTTCGGTCATCGCCGTTGTCACGGTGTTCTCCCCCGTTGTGGTCCGTCTGCGTGCGTGAATACGTCGCCGCCGTGAAGTCTGCGGTGCGGGGGGTGTCCGGCGCCCTGGTGCCCTTCGCCGTATCCACCGGGGGGTTAACCCCACCCCCACGTCCCCGTCCGTAGGAACCAGTTAAGGACGCCGGAGGACCTTCGGCCTCATCCGCCGGGACGAAAGTCCCCTGCGCCCTTGTGGGGAGTCACCCCTAGGGGATGTCCACCCTTCGGGCGATCCGGGGTAGGGGATACCGCCTGCCGCACCCCCGGTGAGATGGTGTTCGTCCGCGGACGAGGGGGACAGGGTGGGGTCGGGGACGGGCGGGGCGGACGCCCCCGGGCGGGGGACGCCGGCAGCGGCCGGGGATCCGCCGGCAGGCAAAGTTCCGGCCAATACGACGGCCGCTCCCGCGGCGGGCGGCGTGCGAAGACGCCCGCCCACCGCCGTCGTGGTCGCGCTGATGCTGAACATGGCCCTGGTCGCCCTCGACAGCACGATCGTCTCCACCGCCGTCCCCCAGATCGTCGGGGACCTCGGCGGCTTCTCGGTCTTCACCTGGCTCTTCTCCGGCTACCTCCTCGCGGTCACCGTCACCCTCCCCGTCTACGGCAGGCTGAGCGACACCCTCGGCCGCAAGCCCGTCCTCCTCTTCGGCACGGCCCTCTTCCTCCTCGGCTCCGTACTGTGCGCGTCCGCCTGGAACATGGCCGCGCTGATCGCCTTCCGGATCGTCCAGGGGCTGGGCGGCGGAGCCCTGCAGAGCACCGTGCAGACCCTGGCCGCCGACCTCTACCCGCTCCGCGACCGCCCGCGCATACAGGCCCGGATGACCACCGTGTGGGCGAGTTCCTCCCTGATCGGCCCGGCCCTCGGCGGTCTGCTCGCCGCCTACGCGGGCTGGCGCTGGACCTTCCTGATCAACGTGCCGCTCGCCGGGCTGGCCCTGTGGCTGACCGCCCGCCACCTCGTGGAGCCCGTACGCTCCCCCGGCCGCCGGGGCCCGGTCGACTGGGCCGGGGCCCTCGGCGTCTTCGCCTGCGGCGGGCTGCTGCTCTTCGCGCTGGTCCAGGGCGGGGTCGCCTGGCCCTGGCTGTCGGCGCCCTCGCTGGGGCTGCTCGGCGCGAGCGCGGTCCTGGCGGCCGTGGTGGTCCGGATCGAGCGGCGGGCGGCCCTGCCGATCCTGCCGGGCTGGGTGTGGCGCCGGCGCACCATCGCCGCCGTCAACCTGGCGCTCGGCGCCCTGGGGCTGCTGATGGTCGCCCCGATGGTGTTCATGCCGACCTACGCGCAGTCCGTGCTCGGCCTCGGGCCGGTGGGGGCCGGCTTCGTGATGGCCCTGATGACCCTGAGCTGGCCCCTGTCGGCCGCCCTGTGCCAGCACGTCTACCGGCGCATCGGCTTCCGCGACACCGCCGTCCTCGGCATGTCCCTCGCGACGGTCGTCCTGTTCGCCTTCACCCTGCTCCCGCATCCCGCCCGGCCGTGGCAGCCCGCGCTCGTCATGCTGCTGCTGGGCGCCGCCCTCGGGCTGTTCCAGCTGCCGCTGATCGTCGGGGTGCAGTCCACGGTGGGCTGGGCCGAGCGGGGCACCACGACGGCCTCCGTGCTCTTCTGCCGCACCGTCGGGCAGAGCGTGGGTGCCGCGCTGCTGGGGGCGGTGGCCAACGCGACCGTCGCCGCCCGGCTGGCCGACTCCCCGGCCGCGGGGTCCCCGCAGCGGCTCGACGACGTGTCGCGGGCGCTGGCCGAGCCGGGCTCCCTGACCCCGGCCGCCTCGGACCACCTGCGCTCGGCGGTGGCGGCGGCCGTGGACCACATCTTCCTGGGCGCGACGGCCGCGGCCGCGGCCGCCCTGCTGGTGCTGCTGCTCGTGGCGCCACGACGGTTCCCGGTGCTGCCGGAACAGGAGTAGCCACCACCCCGGCAGACTTGTCATGCCCGGACCCATTGGGCGACCCTCTTCCCCAGGACCGCACCCGGGGGGACGACATGGCATCCGCACTCTGCGCGCTGGCGTTACTGGCCGCGCTGGCCGGCCCCGTCGGCCTGCGCCTGTACCACCGTCCCGGCACGGTGACCGGCCGCGACGGCCG
This sequence comes from Streptomyces sp. M-16, assembly GCF_052114405.1. Taxonomy (NCBI): domain Bacteria; kingdom Bacillati; phylum Actinomycetota; class Actinomycetes; order Kitasatosporales; family Streptomycetaceae; genus Streptomyces; species Streptomyces sp. M-16. The sequence goes on from NZ_JBFRER010000039.1 coordinate 53,534, forward strand.
GCTCTCCACCTCCACCGCCCTCGCGCTGGCCTGGACCGTGATCCTGGTCTGGCTGCTGCTCACGATCCTCGGGTACGGGCTGACGGCGGGCGGCGGCATCGCGTACTTCCGCGGCCCGGACGGCCCCCTGTCCTCCCTGACCTCCGTCTACCTGCCGCTGCTCGGAGGCCCCTACGTGGCCCTGATCGCGGCGAAGACGGTCGTCGGGATACGGGTGGAGAGCGGCACCCTGGCCAAGCCGGCCCCCAGGCCCACCGCCACCGGCCGGCGCCCGCTGCGCGAACTGATCGCGAACGACAGCGGCCGCACCGACCTCGTGGACCTCCAGTACGTGGCCCTGAGCGCCGTCACGATGCTCTACGTCGTCCTGTTCTTCCTCTCCGACGTGCGCGCGGGACTCCCGCGGCTGCCGTCCGAGATCTGGGCCCTGACCGGCGCTCCGGCGGGGGCCTACCTGGTGAACAAGATGGCCACCCGCGCCAACCCGGTCATCACCCACGTCGAGGCCGCCGACGGCCTGCTCACGGTGGAGGGCGGCGGCTTCACCGAACCCCGCCTCACGGTGGACGACACCGCGCTCCCGACCACCCCGGACCCCGCGACGGGCGCCCTGACGGCCCCGCTCCCGGCCACGGCGCGGCCCCCGTTCACGGTGGTGGTCACCTCCCGCGGGCTGCGCAGCGACCCGTACCGCTACGAACCGGCCGGATAGCCCGCCCCCTCCGGCCCGATGCGGTTGACGCGCCACCCCTGCGGGGTCTCCGTCAGGGTCAGCGCCCCGATCCACTCCGCCCCGTCCGCCGGGTACTCCCACTCGTCGGGGTCCGCCAGCACCGCGGGCAGCTCCGCACGCGGGACCCGCTCGCCCGGCCGGTAGCCGGGTCTGCCGTCGGGCGCGGTCCACGGCGCGACCCGGCGCACCTCCACCCAGCCCCGGTCGACGAGGTCGAGCAGCATCGCGGCCAGCGCGGAGACCGGCAGCTCCTTGTCCTCCTCCGCCAGGTCACCCCAGACCCCGGGCAGGATGTCGGTCTCGAACGCGTTGATCATGAAAGCCCGCCGGCTCTCGTCGAGCGCCTCCCACTCGTCGCTCACGCCCCGGCCTCCTTGTGACGGGCGTAGTAGCGGRCCACCCGCGCCCGGTTGCCGCAGACCGACGCCACGCACCAGCGGCGCCGCGGGTGCGCGGGGAGGAACAGCAGCACGCAGCCCTCCGCCTCGCACCGGCGGACCGACGTCACCCGCGGGTCCGTCGCCAGCTCCGCCACCGCCTGCGCCAGCTCCGCGGCCAGCCGCCGCGCCGGGCCGGCCGTCCGGCGCGGGGCGGCCGTCAGCCCGGCCCCGTCCGTCCAGGCCAGCTCGGTGTGCGAGGGGGCCGCGGCCAGGAAGCCGTTCAGCGCGCGCAGCGCCCCGTCCGGCGGCGGCCCGCCCCGCCGGACGGCGTCCAGCACCGGCCCGGCCGCCTCCCGGACGGCCCGCACGGCGGACACCTCGGCCTCCCCCACGTCGCCGACCGGCTCCAGCCGCCCGGCCTGCTCCCCGATCCAGGCCGCGAGGCCCCCAGGGGCGTCGAGCAGTTCCCCCGCGTTCAGCAGGTCGAGGGCGAGGGGCTCACCCACAAGCGGAAACGAAACCATGAACTAACTCTACCAATCCCTCTTGACCCATTAGCCAAGCCTCCGCAAGACTAATGCCACCAAGCCACGAGGAGGCATGTGATGCCGATCCACCGCACCGTCGACGTCGACGGCGTGTCCGTCGCCTACCGCGAGAGCGGCCCCGCGGACGCCCCCGTCCTGCTGCTCCTGCACGGCTTCCCCACCGCCTCCCACCAGTTCGCACGCCTGATGGACGCGCTCGGCGACACGCCGTACCGGCTGATCGCCCCCGACTACCCGGGCTTCGGCCGGACCGAGGCGCCGGAAGGGTTCATGTACACCTTCGACCGGCTCGCGGAGATCGTGGAGGGCTTCACCGACGCCCTCGGCCTGGACCGCTACGCGCTCTACGTCTTCGACTTCGGCGCACCCGTGGGCCTGCGCCTGGCCGCCCGTCGGCCGGAACGGGTCACGGGCCTGATCGTCCAGAACGGCAACGCGTACGACGAGGGACTCTCGGACGCGGCCCGCGGATTCGCCGGGCTCAGCCGCGACGTCCCCGGCAACGAGGAGCGCGTCCGCCGCCTCTTCACCGAGGAGGGCACCCGCTTCCAGTACGAGACCGGGGTCGCGGACCCCTCCCTCCTCTCCCCGGACAACTGGACCCTGGACCTCCACTACCTCGGCCTGCCGGGCCGCGCCGACGCCCAGGCCGACCTGGCCTTCGACTACTCCGGCAACTTCGCGCACTACCCCGACTGGCAGACCTGGCTGCGCACGACCCGCCCGCCGCTGCTGGTCGTCTGGGGCGCGGGCGACCCCTTCTTCACCCCCGCCGGAGCGGAGGCGTACCGCCGCGACGTACCGGACGCCGAGATCCACGTCCTCGAAGGCGCGGGCCACTTCGCCCTGGAAACCCACCTCCCGACGATCGCGCCCCTGATCGCCACGTTCCTGACGAAGCACCTCTGACGCCGACGGCCACGGGGGCCGGGCTTCACGGGGGATCCCACCCGGCCGGGGGCGGGGACGGGGTGGGGTGTCGGCCGGGACGTAAAACGTGATGTGTCGGCGCGAGGTACCTGGCACCAACGCAGCTGCGGACAGGGCGCCATAAATCATGCAGTCCCGGACGCCACCCCGCCCCGGCCCCGACCCCGGCCACCCCGCAGCCCCCGGCCAGGGCAACGGCCACCCCCGACCCCGCACCCGCACCCGCACCCGCACCCACCCCGGACAACCGCCCGGCCAGGGCACCGGCAACCCCCTACCCCTCCGCCGGCGCCCGCCCCGTGAGCGCCGCCAGGCTGGAGCGCACGTGGTTCATGTGGGCCCGCATCTCCTCCTGCGCCTCCGCGTGCTCCCGCAGGACCCGCTCCGTCTCCCGCCCCACCCGCTCCTCCCGCACCCGCGCCTCGGCGATCAGCTCCGCGGCCCGCGCCTCCGCGTCCTCCTGCCCGTGCCGCGCCGTCTCCTCCGCCTCCGCGAACCCCCGCCGCGCATCCGCCAGCCGCGCCTCCGCCTGCCGCTCCTGCTCCGCGTAGCGAGCCTCCAGCTCCGCCTGGCGCGCAGCCAGCTCCCGCCCGGCCGCGTCCCACCGCTCCGCGTGCTCCTGCTCCCGCTCCGCGAGCAGCGCCTCCGTACGCCGCCGCATCTCCCCGAGCGCGGCCACCGCCTCCGCCCGCCAGCCCGCCGCGTCCTCCCGCGCCTCCGCCCGCATCGCGTCGGCCTCCCGCTGGGCCCTCGCCAGCCCCTGCCGCGCCCGGACCTCGGTCTGCTCGCGCACGGCCTCCGCGTCGTGCCGCGCCAGTTCCGCCACCCGGTCGGCGTGCGCCTCGGCCGCGCCCTTCGCCTCCACCGCGTCGGCCCGCGCGTCGCTCCGCAGGACCTCCGCCTCCTCCTGGGCGAGCGACAGGATCCGCCGGGCGCGCTCGCTCAGCTCGTCGTACGTCTGCGGGGCCAGCGAGGCGACGACGACGCCCAGCCGCTCCGCCTCCGCCTCCATCCGCTTGGCCAGGACGGTCAGCCGCGCCACCCGTTCCCACGCCTCGTCCCGGCTCCCGGACAGCCTGGCCAGGTACCGGTCGACCTCGTCGGTCCGGTAGCCGCGACCTCGCACGGTCGAGAAACCCTGGGGTCCGTGAGGTGACATGGGTGCACTCATCCTGGAAGCGCCTCTCTCGCGGGGATTGCTGACAAGGATGCGTCATTTGGTGTCAGAAGCCGGAATGGCCGGGCCGCGACCCCCGTCAGGGGGCCCGGCCCGGCCATACATCCGATCACCCGATCAGAGGAGCCCGTCCCACATCTGCTCCAGCAGCACCGACCACCAGCTCTCCGGAGAGGCCAGCGCCGCACTGTCGAGACCCGCCAGATTCGCCTGGAAATCGACGGTCCAGCGACCCGCCTGTTCCGGCGTCAGATGCTGCCTCAGGCGCCACATGTGACCCAGCATCGCCAGCGAACGCGCGAACTGCGGCAGGCTCGAATTCACGAACTGCGGCGGTACGGGCGCCCCGCCCGGTCCGGCCTCCACCGGGACCGCCACTATGTGCGCGGTCCCGTACTGCACGCAGAGCGCCTTGCCGAAGTCGCTGCCGACCACCAGGTACGAACCCGCGTCGGACGCCGGCTGGACCTGCCTCTGCGCCGCCAGCTCGGCCAGCGTCGGCACCGGCTGGCCCGGCACGGCCTGCGCCCAGAAGAACGGCCCGAAGTCGACGGGCAGACCGGCCCACATCAGGGTCTGCGCCACGATCTCCGGCACGCCCTGACGGGACACCGCCCGCTGGTCGAAGCGGAACACGCCCTGCGGCCCGAAGGCACCGGCCAGTTCCTGCGCGATGGCGTCCATCGGGATGGCCGGCTGCAGCGGGACCTGCGGCAGCGGCGCCCGCACCGGAGCGGGACGCGCCGGCCCGTCGGCCACCTGGTGCAGCTCACCCTGATGGGTGAGCAGGTGCCGCATGCCCTGCTGACGTCCCGCGTGGTCGGTCCCGTACGGGGCCACGCTGGTGATCCGCACCTGCGGCCAGGTCTCCCGGATCATCCGGGCGCAGTAGCCGCCGGGCAGCTCGCAGGAGGCCAGCTCGGTGTGCAGCTCCAGCACCTGCTGGGGCGGCACGTTCAGCGCGCGGAGCTCGTAGAGGATCTGCCACTCGGGGTGCGGGGTGCCGGGCGCCGAGCGGCGGATGATCTGCTGCTCGGAGCCGTCGGGCGCGCGGTAGCGCAGCACGGCCTGGTAGCCGGGGCCGACGGTGGGCGCGCCGGACGGGGCCGGGGGCTGCTGCGGAGCCGGACCGCGCGGCGCACCGGGCGGCGGGCCGGGCGGCTGCACGACGGCGGGCCCGGCCAGCATCGTCGCAGCATGGTCGAGCCCCCCACCGGGAGCACCGGGCCCACCGGGCGCACCAGGAGCACCAGGAGCGCCCGGCGCACCGGGAGCCGCCGGCGGCGCGGGCGGCGGCACCATGCCGGGCGCCGCCAGCATGGTCGCGGCATGATGCGCCCCGCCCCCGGGCGCGCCGGGGGCACCGGGCGCGCCAGGAGCACCGGGCACACCGGGCGGCGGCGTCGGCGGACCGGGCGGACCCGGCGGCCGGGGCGGCTGCACGACGGCGGGCCCGGCCAGCATCGTCGCAGCATGGTCGAGCCCCCCACCGGGAGCACCG
>NZ_JBFRER010000040.1:0-56104 GCF_052114405.1 Streptomyces sp. M-16
GCCGGGGGAGCCGTCGCCGCCGGAGCCACCGGCGCCGGCGGGACCGCGCGGATCGAGCTCGGCGGCCAGCGGCCCGGAGAACATCGCGTCGTCGTTGCCGACCACCAGGATCCGGCGGCGTACGCCGTCCAGCCCGAACCCCTCCAGCGCCCGGCCGCCGTACGTGACCCGGCTCTCCCGGTGCCGGCCCAGCCGGTCGGCGAGCAGCCGGGCGTCGTCCCCGTCCGCGCACACCACCCCCACCAGCCGCCCGGCAGGGACGACCAGCCCGGACTCCGGATCGCGCAGCTCGGCCCCGCCGGTCTCCGCGGGCAGGACGTCGGGTCCCGGCCGCAGCTCCGGGGCGAGCCGCAGGAACGCGGTCACCCGTCCGGCCGCGACCCCCGCCCGGGTCAGCTGGTCCACCATCACCGTCACCTGCCGCAGCTGATCGGCGAGCAGGACCGCGTACCCGTAGAAGGAGACCAGCATCCCCGGCTCGATCGTGCCGGCCCGCACCTGGCGGGCGCCCAGCCACACCACCGCGGTCACCAGCAGTCCGGGCAGCAGCAGCCGCCACAGCGCGATGCTGGACTGCACCCCGGCCACGGAGACGGCCTCGGCCCGCACCCGCTGCGAGGCCTCCCGGTAGCGGAGCCCGTACACCGCCTCCCCGCCGATCCCGCGCAGCACGCGCAGCCCGTCGACGATGTCCACCGACAGGTCCGTGAGCGCGCCCTGGCGCTCGCGAAGCCGCGCCTGCCGGTCGTGCAGCCGCCGCATCAGCCAGGTCACGACGGCCGCGATCACCGGTACCCCGGCGAGGACCACCAGCCCCAGGCGCCAGGAGGAGGCCAGCATGAACACCGCCACGAACGCGATGGCCACCACCGCGCCGGCCCCCCGGGCGGTCCCTTCCAGGGCCGTGCCCAGCCGGCCCACGTCGAGGGAGCCGGCGCCCACCACGGCGCCCGTGGAGACCCGGCCCGGCAGTTCCGTCCCCAGCTCGGCCGACTTGCGGACCAGCAGCCGGGTGGTCAGGTACGAGGCGCCCAGGCGGTTGGCGGTGGAACCCCGGTCGCGGACCATCCCGGTCAGGGCCTGGACCACCCCGAGCAGCAGCACCACCGAGGCCCACAGGACCAGGGCCCGCCGGTCGCGCGGGATCAGCCCGAGGTCGAGGGCCCGGCCGACCGCCGCGGGGATCAGCGCCTGGGACATCGTGCAGGCCACCCCGAAGCCGGTGGCGAGCAGCACGGTCCGGCGGTGCCGGGAGGCGATCCAGAGCAGGTAGCGGGCGGCCGAGCGGGTGTCGGGGACACCGGGTCCGGGAGCGGTCGCGGGGGAGGGAGCGGGAGTGGTGGTGCGGTGCATCAGGCCTTCGTTCCGACGGTCAGTCCGTGCTCGTACGGGAATCCGGTCAGGGTCCGGACACCGGAGAAACCGGCCTCGGTCATCCAGCGCTCGTAGTCGCGGGCCGGGTAGGCCATGCCCTGCCCACTGGCGAGGACGTTGAGGTAGAGCGAGAGCCGCGCCGAGTACCAGCCGCGCGTCTCGTCGTCGGAGACGTTGTACCCGTACACGAACACCCGTCCGCCGGACGGCAGCACGGAGTGCGCCTTGGCCAGCAGCGCGGTGATCTGCTCGCCGGAGAAGATCTCCAGGACGTGGCTGAAGAGCACGGCGTCGTGTCCGGGCGGGAAGGGATCGGCGAACAGGTCGCCGGGGTGCACGCGCACCCGCTCGCCGAAGCCGGGCGCGGTCGTCCCCTCGGCGATCTTCGAGACGCTGGGGATGTCGAAGACGGTCGAGGTGAGCCGCGGGTACCGGGCCGTGAGACGGGTGCTGGTCGTGCCGTCACCGCCGCCCACGTCCAGCAGCGCGCGGACGCCGGCGAAGCCCTCGTGCGCGATGAGCGCGTCCACGCTCTTGAGGGTGAACGCGCTCATCGCGCGGTGGAACACCGCCTCCAGCGGCGGATCGTGGGCGAGCCTCCCGTAGAGCGTGGGCTCGGTTCCGGGGTGGGCGTCGAGCGCCGTGTTGGTACCGGCCCGCAGGGCCTCGCCCGTCCGGGCGAAGGCCGGGTAGTACACCTCTTTCCAGCCGGTGAGGATGTGCCGCCAGGCGTCCGGGCCGTCCGGAACCAACAGGTTCGCGGCCACCGGGGAGTTGGCGTAGCCGCCGTCGTGGCGTTCGAGCAGGCCGGTGGTGCACACCGCGTGGAGCAGCACGCGCAACTGGTGGGCGGGCAGACCGGTGAACTCCCGGATCTCCTCGAAGGCGGCGGACCCGCGGCCCGCCAGGTACCGGAAGACGTCCAGCTCGACGGCGGCGACCACCGCGTTGAACAGCGCGGGGGCGTTCACCAGGAAGTGGAAGCGTTCGTAGGCCGGATCGTCGGTGTCCGGACCGGTGTCCTCGCGCATGGGCAGCCCTTTCGTCGGCCGGACGGCGCGGCGGGCGGGCGACGGGCGCCGGGCGGCCCGCTCGTTCCGGGGGAGGGGAGCTCGATCGTCCGAAGGCCCCGCATCGTGGCACGGGCGGCTCGGGACCCGCAACGGCGCCCGACGCATTCCGGCCGCCCCTGCGGACCCCTCAGCCGGCGTCCCGGCCGGTCCCCTCCGCCCCGCGCCCGAGGCCCGTGCGCAGCGGAAGGGCCAGTGACAGGTACTTCCCGTCCTCCTCCAGGCAGATGCCGTGCCGGACGGTGAACCGGAGGAACTCCTCCACCTCCTGCGGGGAGGGGCCGGTCCCCCCGCCCCCGGCGGCCGGGGCCAGTTCACGGTGGAGCCGGGCGGCGCTGCGCGGGGCCTCGCCGCAGCGCTCGTACGCGTCCGCCCGCCACCCCTCCAGGGTCGCCTTGCGCCGGCAGCCGCCCCGGGTGTCGAAGAGGGTGAGCCAGCCCGGCCCGCGCCGGTACGCCAGGACCGCGCGGTCGGCCGACTCCCAGGACCGCTGCCAGCCCTCGACCGCCTTCGCCAGGACGGCCACGGCCTCGGGGGAGGAGACCTCCCGCGCCTCGTAGTCGAAGAAGTAGGCGATCCGCTCGTGGTCCAGTCCGGGGACCGGATAGGCGAAGCGGTAGGCCTGCTTGGGGGTGACCTCGGTCATCCCGAACGACGGGTCCGTGAAGTAGGGGCTGAACCGCTCCAGCCAGATGCGGCCCACCCCGGCGGGCGGCTCCAGGTGCGTGAGCAGGGGCACCAGTTCGGCCTGGCCCGTGTAGTCCTCGTCGGTCTCCCCGGGGAAGCCCGTCAGCAGGTTCCAGTCGACCCGTACGCCGTAGTGGTGCGCCCACTTGAGCAGCCGCACGTTCAGCAGGCGCGAGGAGCCCTTGCGCATCAGGCCCAGGACGTGGCTGCTCAGGCTCTCCAGACCCGGCTGGATCTTCCACACCCCGGCCTCGGCCAGCAGCCGCACCTGTTCCCGGGTGAGGTTCGCCTTCACCTCGAAGAACAGGGCCGTGTCCCACGGGGCCACGCGCAGGTCGGCGCAGAGCGTTCCCAGGTAGGCCATGTCCAGGATGTTGTCGACGGCGTCGACCGCGACCACGCGGTGGCGCCGCATGAGCTCCTCAAGGTCGGCCAGGGCCCGGCGCGGCGACTTCGCCCGGTACTGCATGCCCAGGGCGTTGAGTCCGCAGAAGGTGCAGTGGTGCTTCTCGCCCCACCAGCAGCCCCGCGAGAACTCCACCAGCAGACGCTGGGTGTTGGTCCCGATGACGTTGCCGTGCCCGAGGGATTCGACGGCGGAGAAGTAGTCGTCGTACGAGGGCACCGGGAGGGCGTCCATCCCGGTGATCCGGGTGGCCGGCGCCGGCACCCCGACCCGGCCCCGCCCGTCGCGCCCGCCGACGCCGGGCAGGCCGGTGCCCGGTTCGCCGCGGGCCACGGCGGCGGCGAGCCGGGGCAGCGTCACATCGCCCTCGCCGACGACCACGTAGTCGATGAACGGGAAGTGCCGCAGGTACTCGGGGCCCATGTCGCCGTCGTAGTTGGCGCCGCCGAACACCACGACCAGTCCGGGCYGGGCCTCCTTCAGCCGCCGGGCCAGAGCCAGGGCCGCGACGTTCTGCATGAACGTCGAGGTGAATCCCACCATGTCGAATCCGTCCCACAGGTCACGGGACGCGATCTCGTCGATCCACGCGGGCAGCCGGACCCGGCGCAGTTCCGTCACGAACTCCCAGTCGGTACCCGTGGCCGAACACACTTCCGCGATCTCCGGAAAACGGCTCCGGTATTCCTCCTCGTCCCCCGTCACCCCGAATGCGGCCGTGCCGAAAAGCCATTCGCCGAAAAGGTGGACCCGCTCGGACGGAGCCTCGGTGATGACCTCGTAGAACTTCGGTCCCAGTACGGCGGCCAGGTCCAGGTTCGGGTAGACGCTGCGCGCCTCGTGCCCGAAGGAGGTGAGCACCGACTGGAGCAGCCCGCACTGGATCGACGGGGTGTCGGTGCGCGCCCAGGGCATGTTGACCAGGGCGATCCGCAGGGGTCTGGGCGGGACGCAGTCCCCCGGGAAGACGGGCCGGCCGATCAGGGGCAGTTCGCGGCCACCTGCCAAGACTCCTCCTCACCGGCGCACCCCGTCGCCGGTCCTCGGGGGGCCGGGTGCGCGGTGGACACCGGGCCTCTCCCTGGTGGTGCCGGGCGGGGAGAGGCCCGGCGCGCCCGCTGTCCGCGGGCCCGGAAATCAGCGGTCCTTGACGTTGCTCGACGATACGGTCGGCCCGTCCTTGACGTTGCTCGCCGAGACGACGGCGGCGAGGTCCGATTCCTCGATCTCGGTCCACACGATCTCGCGCTCCATGATCCACCTCCCTCCTGGAATCGATGCTCAGTCCGGTAGGTGTTCCCTGCCGATGGTAGGAATCGGTCCGGAGGCCGACAAGGAACGGAATCCGGCCAGACAATCACTGTCCTGATCGCGGTGCGCGGGGAATGCGGCTGCGGGGAGGCGGTCTTGACGGTCCGTCGTGCCGCTTCCGAGAATTCGATCGTCCCCGGCGAAATGCAGACCGGCGCCCCGAGAGAGACGGCGCCCTTGGAGGTACGGGCACGTGCGACTTCTCGTCGGAAACGACTGGAGCGAGGAACTGGCGGAGCCGACGGGAAGGACGGGCTGGGCGGTCCAGCGGCTGGTGTGGTTCGCCCGGGACGGAGACGTCCTCGTGCTGCCGGTGGCACCGCAGGAGGAGTTCCTCGCCTACGTCACCTCCCTCACCGGCACCCGCCGCTCCTCCCTCACCGTCGTCGTGCCGCCCCCCGGCCGGCTCGGGGCCGGGGCGCTCACCGCCGACCGCCTCGCCGACCCGCGCTTCCTGGCCACCCTGCGGCAGGCCTTCGCCGGCCGTCCGGTGCACGAGGTGTTCGCCCTGTGGCCCGACGCGGTCGTCGCCGACCTCGCCGACGCCCTCGGCTGCCCCGAGGCCCTCGAAGGGCACGGCTTCCTCACCCAGAGCGGCGGCCTGATCGGCAGCAGCAAGGCAGCCTTCCGCGCCCTGGCGGCCGGAGCCGGGGTCGCGCTGCCCGACGGCGCGGTGTGCGCCGACCGCCGGCGCGCCCACCGGCACGTCACCCGCCTGCTCGACGAGGGCAGCCCCGTCATCCTCAAACAGGACTACGGCTCCGGCAGCGACGGCAACGAGATCCTCAGCCGCACCCCGGGACTCGCCCTGCGCGGCGCCCGCACCCTGCGCGTCCTCGCCGACTCCGAGGCGCTCGACGCCTATCTGGACGAGCGCTGGGACTGGCTCACCGAAGGCGGCCGCCACCGGGTCGTCGTCGAGCGCTACCACCCCGGCAGCCGCGCCTACTTCGCGGAGTTCTGGATCTCGGACGGGGGCGTACGGCTCGGGGGCCACGGCGAGATGCGCTACCGTCCCCTGCCCGACGCCCAGGTCATGCCCGCGCCCGACCTCGACGAGGCGCAGCTCGACGGCCTCGTCGAGGGCGGCCGACGGCTCTGCCTGGCCCTGCACGCCCTGGGCTACCGCGGGGTCCTGAGCGCGGACGCCGTCGTCACCCCGGAGGGCGAGGTCCTCTTCACCGAGCACAACGGCCGCGCCACCGGCTCCACCCACATCTACGAGATCGTCGGCAAACGCGTCGTCGGCCCCGGCTTCGGCACCGACCGCATCCTGCTGGAGCGGGTCTGGCCCGAGGGCTGGGAGACGCCCTCCTTCGCCGGCGCGCTGACCCGGCTGCGCGACTCCGGCCACCTGTACGACCCCGCGACCCGCCGCGGCGCGGTGATCCTGGCGGCCTACAACACCCACCGCAAGGGCGTCATGCTCTGTTACGTCGCCGAGGACCTGGAAGCCGCCCTGCACCGCGAGGAATCGGTCGCCCGCCTCTTCGCCCCGGCCCTGTCGGCCTGACCATCCCGGGGGGGCCGGCCCCCGGGGTCGAGGAGACCGGCCGGCACGGGCCGCTCGGCGTCAGGCCGGGAGCAGGCGCAGGGTCAGGCCCAGGCGGGCGGGGCGGCCGGGCGCGGCCTCCAGCGGGGTGTTGACGCGGCCCGTCTCCACGCACAGGAAGTGGCGGTGGTCCTCGTCCGTCAGGTCGGCCATGCCCGCGGCCAGTTCGGGGCCGGGGTTCCAGACGATGACGTCGCTCGCCCCGTGGTGGGCGATCTCGACGGCCCGGCCGAGGGCCCGGTCGGTGACGAGGGCGACCTCGTCCGGCTCCGGGTAGACCCGTTCGATGTGGTCCGTGGGCGTCACCGCGCCGCCGGCGTCGGACACGTCCGAAGCGAGGAGGTTGTCGCGGTAGTGCTTGCCGAGTCCCGAGACCTCGGCCTCGCCCAGGTCGCCGATCTGCAGGTAGGTGTGCAGGGCGGCCGTGCTCCGGTGCTCGCCGCTCGCCTCGACCTCGATGCCGCAGGTCTCGCCGAGCGTGATCCGGGTGGTCAGCGTGAACTCGTGCGGCCACAGGGCGCGCGTGACGTCCGAGGCCTCCAGCCGGAACACCAGCACGACCCCGTCCTCGGTCGTGTCGTGTGACACGAGGTCCCAGTCGAGGGTCCGGGCGAAGCCGTGCGAGGGCTTGGCGACGGTGCCGAACCACGGCCAGCACAGGGGCACTCCGCCCCGCACGGGGGTCCCCGCCACCCAGGCGTTCCGCTCGCCCAGCCACAGCCCCGGTGCGGATCCCGCGGGCTGCCAGGCGATCGGCTGGGCCCCCTGGAGGCTGACCGCGCCCCGGACGCGCGGGTGGTCGACGACCACGAGCGGGATCTCGCCGATCCGGCGGCGGGTGATCGACGGGGCGAGCTGTTCGAGGACGGGGAGGGCGAGCAGGTTGTCGTTCATGCGCCGACTCTTCAGAATCCGCACAAGAGAGTCAAGTCGGGCCCCGGGGGACATGCGCAGGACCGCGCACGGGTGCGGCACGGCGGGTCCGGGAGTCCGCCGGCGCACCGGGCCGGGTCCACCCCCCCTGCTCACTTGGCCTTCAGCTTGGCCCAGACGGTTTCCAGGGCCCGGATGTCCTCGTCGTCGAGCCGTTCGTCGAAGACCTCCCGCAGGGCCTCGCGACGGGTGGCGTCGGCCTCGGCGAAGGCCGTGCGCCCGGCGGGGGTGAGGGCGACGGAGACGGAACGGGCGTCGGTGGGGGAGGGGAGGCGCTCCACCAGGCCCCGTGCCTGGAGCTGGTCGACCACCCGGGAGACCTGGCTGCGGCTGAGGAGCGTTTTGGAGCCCAGGGCGGAGGCGGCGACCGGTTCGCGCTGCGCGCTCAGCCAGAGCATCACCTCGAACCAGGAGAGCGGCAGCTCGTGGGCCCGGGACAGGGCCTGGTCGATGCGGGCCGAGAGCGTGGTGCCCGCCCAGATCAGACCGTAGAAGGCATGATCGCGAGGGGTCAGTTCACCCATGGTGAGGTCGGTACGAGCCATGGGGGGAGCCTACCCGTTTGCGTGTGCGCGCACATATCTCTATGGTGTGTGTGCACGCACATAAACCTGCGCGCACCGGCCCGTCCCTCGGTGCCGTCCCCGTCCCACCCCCGGAGCGCCCCATGACCACGCCGAACACCCCCGCCCGTACCGTCCTCGTCACCGGTACCTCCTCCGGCATCGGCCTGGCCGCCGCGGTGGCCGCGGCCGAGGCCGGATGGCAGGTCGTCGCCACCATGCGCGACACCGGCAAGGCCGCACCGCTGCGCGCCGCGGCCGCGGAGGCCGGGGTCGAGGGCCTCGTCGACGTCATGCGCCTGGACGTGGTCGACGCCGCCTCCATCGACGCCTGCCTGGAGGAGGTGCTCGCGCGGTACGGCCGCCTCGACGCGGTCGTCAACAACGCGGGCGCCGGCCGGGTCGGCACGATCGAGCAGGACACGATCGACGACGTGCGCGCCACGATGGAGGTCAACTTCTTCGGCGTCGTCCAGGTCACCCGCGCGGCCCTGCCGCACCTGCGCGCCTCCCGGGGGCGCGTGATCACGGTCACCAGCGTCGGCGGCGTCGTCGGTCAGCCCTTCAACGAGTCCTACTGCGCGGCCAAGTTCGCCGTCGAGGGATTCATGGAGTCCCTCGCCCCGGTCGCGGCCACGGTCGGCGTCGACGTCACCGTCGTCGAGCCCGGCGCGGTGGCCAGCGAGTTCGTGGCCAGCATCGGCGTGGACGTGCCGGCGATGGTGGCCGCGGCGGGCCCGTACGGCGACGCCCTCCAGAACTACATCGCGCGCACGACGCAGTCCTTCGCCGCGGCCCAGACCCCGGCCGAGGCCGCCCGCCCGGTCGTGGACGCCCTGACCGCCGAGCGGCCCCCGTTCCGGGTGCAGACCTCGGACTGGGCCCGCGCGTTCGTGGCCCCGAAGCTCGCCGACGCGGACGGGTCCGCCGTCCTGGAACTGACCGGCGGCTGGGTCCGCTGACACCGGCGCGGAGGCCGGCGCCGGTCCCCGCGTCCCCGCCCGCGCCCCGCCTCACGCGGCGGTCCAGCCGCCGTCCATCGGGAAGGACGCGCCGGTGACGTGGGCGGTGTGCGGGCCGCAGAGCCACAGGGCGACCGACGCCACCTCCTCCGGTTCGATCAGCCGTTTGATCGCGGACCCGCGCAGCAGCACCTCCCCGACGACCCGCTCCGGCGGGATGCCGTGGGCCTCCGACTGCGCGGCGATCTGCCGCTCCACCAGCGGTGTGCGCACGTACCCCGGGTTCACGCAGTTGCTGGTCACCCCCCGCGCGGCCCCTTCGAGGGCGGTGACCTTGCTGAGCCCCTCCAGGGCGTGCTTGGCGGTCACGTAGCCGGACTTGAAGGGGCTGGCCCGCAGCCCGTGCACGCTGGAGATGTTGACCACCCGCCCCCAGCCGCGCCCGTACATGTGCGGCAGGGTCCTGCGCAGCAGCAGGAACGGGGCCGTGACCATCACCCGTTGCAGCGTCTCGAACCGCTCCGGCGGGAACTCCTCGATGGGCGAGACGTGTTGAAGCCCGGCGTTGTTGACGAGGACGTCGACCGCCGAGGGCAGCCCCTCGACGGCGGCGGGGTCGGCCAGATCGGCCGTGTGGGCCCGCCCCCCGACCTGTTCCGCCACCGCCGCGGCGGCCCGCGCGTCGACGTCCACGACGTGTACGAGGGCCCCCGCGGCGGCCAGCGCCACCGCGCAGGCCCGCCCGATGCCCCCGCCCCCACCGGTCACCATCGCCACGCGCCCCGCGAGGTCGGCTCCCGCGCCCCCGCCCGCCGTTCCACCGAGTGCGGTGGTGAATCCGCTTGTCATGCACCGCACGCTAGAGCCCCGGGCGCCCCGTTCCGATGTGGCCCGCCCCCACACTCCCGCCCCCGGCTGTGGTGCCCACGGCCACCGCCCCCACCGGGCGGCGGTCCGTGCGCTCAGGCCGTCCCCGCCAGGGTGCGGTAGCGGCCGGGGGTGGTGCCGAACTCGCGGTTGAAGGCGTGCGAGAGGGCGTACGGGGTGGCGTAGCCGACGCGGCGCGCGACGGTGGCCAGGGGGTCGTCGGAGTCCCTGAGCAGGGTCGCGGCGAGGTTCAGCCGCCACCAGGTGAGGTAGGCCATCGGCGGGCGGCCGACCAGGGAGGTGAACCGCCTGGCCAGGGTGGGGCGCGACACCCCCGCTTCGGCGGCCAGCCGCTCGGTGGTCCACGCGGCGGCCGGGTCCGAGTGCAGCGCCCGCAGCGCGGCGGCCGTGACCGGGTCGCCCAGGACGGCCGGCCAGGTCCCCGGGCTGCCCTCGGCGACCACCCAGGAGCGGATCATGTAGACGAGGAGCAGGTCGAGCAGGCTGGGCACCGCGATGCACGCGCCGGGCTGTCGCTCGTCCATCTCCCGCCCCAACAGGTCGATGGCGGAGCGCAGTTCCGGGTGGCTGCCGACCCGGTTCGGCAGGTGGACGACCTGCGGGAGTTCGGCCATCAGCGGATGGGTCCGGCTCCGGTCGAGCCGGTACTTGCCGCACAGCATCTCCACCGCCCCCGGCCCGTCCCCAGGGTCGAGGGCCGGCTCGCGCCCCCGCACGCGCGCCACGGCCTCCTCGAACGGCACCGCCCGCGCCACGGCCTCCGCGTCGGCGGGCCCGTCGGCGATCACGTGCCCCGCGCCGTGCGGCAGCAGCACCGCGTCACCCGTACCGAGGGCGACCGGTGCGCCGCCGTCGGGCAGCAGCCAGCAGCTGCCCTGGAGCACCACGTGGAACCCGGCGCCCTCGTAGGGTGCGAAGCGCGCGCACCACCTGCCGCCGATCCGCATCCGGTCGGAGGAGGGCCGCCCGATGCGTACGGCCGAGATAGCGTCGCTCACCACGTCCATCCCGCCAGGCTACCCACAGGCGTCAAGACGTGAGACGCATGCGTATCCACATGAGCCGAAGGGGCATTGAGCCACTCAACCAGCCCTCCATAGAGTCGAGTCCATGGAGAACGAGAGCAAGCAGGGCATGGTGTTCGGAGACGTCGAGGTCATCCGGGTCGTCGAGTGGCAGGGGCCCTTCGTCCCCTCGCTCGGGCTCGTGCCCACGTCCGGGGAGCGGATGTGGAAGGAGAACGAGGACTGGCTGGCGCCCGACCACTGGCACCCGGAGGAGGACCTCGCCGTGGTGGCCCTGCAGAGCTGGGTCCTGCGCAGCGGTGGCCGTACGGTCCTGATCGACACCGGGGTGGGCAACGGCCGCGAGCGGCCCGGCTCGCCGCGCTTCCACCACTGGCAGGGGGACTTCCTCGGCGCCCTCGACCGTGCCGGGGTCCGCCCCGAGGAGGTCGACGTGGTCGTCAACACCCACGTCCACGGCGACCACGTCGGCTGGAACACCCGGGACGAGGCGGGGGAGTGGGTGCCCACCTTCCCCAACGCCCGGTACCTCCTGCCGGCCGCCGACGACTTCCACTTCGGCCCGCGGGGCGGCTACGGCGACGGGGTCCGGGAGGACGACCGGCTGATCTACGAGGACAGCGTCGCGCCCGTCCACCGGGCCGGCCAGGCCGTCCTCTGGGAGGGCTCCCACCGCATCGACGAGCACCTCTCCCTCGAAGCCGCCCCCGGCCACACCCCCGGCTCCTCGGTGCTGCGCCTGGACTCCGGCGGCGAGCGGGCCGTCTTCGTCGGTGACCTCCTGCACAGCCCGGTCCAGATCCTCGACCCCTCCCACAACAGCTGCTTCTGCATGGACCCCGCGCAGGCGGCCGCCACCCGCCGCCGGATCCTCGCCCGTGCCGCCGCCGAACGCGAACTGGTCGTACCCGCGCACTTCGGCGGGCGGGGAGCCGTGGAGGTCCGCGCGGAGGGCGGGGGCTTCGCCCTCACCCGGTGGGCCGCCTACGGTCCGGGACGCTGATCCGGCGGCCGGACCCGGCCGCACCGGCCGGCGCGGCCCGGCCGGCCGGGTCCGGCCGGGTCGGCCGGGTGCGGCCGGATTGAACGGTCGGATCATCCGACTGTTACCGTCCTGGGCATGCCCGAGCTGATCGCCCCCACCCCCCGTCTCCGGGCCTCCTGGCTCTCCGCCCAGGAGGAGTGGGGGCCGGACGCCCACATGGACGGCGCCGGCCTGGGCCGCGAGGACGACGTGGACAGCCCGGAGGGTTTCGCCGCCTGGACCCGGCGGCTGCACGGCTACGGGGACCGTACGGCGCCGATCGAGCAGGGCCGCGTCCACGCGACGTACTGGTGGATCGCCGACGGCGACACCTACCTCGGCGCCATCGACCTGCGCCACTACCTCAACGGCTTCCTCCTCGACGCCGGGGGCCACATCGGCTACGGCGTCCGCCCCTCCGCCCGCGGGCGCGGGCTCGCGGGCTGGGCCCTGCGCGAGGTCCTCCACGAGGCGCGCGTCCTCGGGATGGACCGGGTCCTGCTGACCTGCGATCCCGGGAACGAGGCCTCCGTGCGCACCATCGAGCGCGGCGGCGGCGTCCTGGAGGACGTCCGCGACACCCTCGTCGGACCCAAGCGGCGGTACTGGATCACCCTCTGACCGCGGGCTCGGCACCCCCGCGGGGCCGCGCACCGCGCACCTCCTGCCCGGCCGGGACCGGCCGGGCCGGTACGGGCACGCCGTCGGAGAGCCCGGACAGCTCCAGCGCGCGGTGCATCGCCGCCAGGTCCCACCCGCCGCAGCCGCAGTCGGCGGCGAGCGCCCGCAGCAGCGGCGGCGTGAGCCGGTGCTCCACCGCGGCGTCGAGCAGGTCGGCGGCCCCGGGGCGACCCTGCGGGGACGGCGCGCGGTCGCCGTCGAGGCCGCAGGAGCAGTCCTCGCCCACCCCGTCGAGCAGGCCCAGCACCTCCCCGCGCACCGTGAAGCGGCTCATGCCGCAGTCCAGGCCGTCGTCGCCCAGGCCCTGCGGGTAGGGCGCGCGGGCCCAGGCGCCGTTCTCGTACCAGTAGACGCAGCCCAGCTCCCAGCCCTGGAGCAGATCGCGCAGGGTCTCGTACGGCAGCCAGTCCGGTCCGCCCGCGAGCATGTCGACGGCCGGCTCGTGCCACTTGACGCCGCTGGACTCGTCCTCGCCGTAGAGGGCGTACCGTCCACCGCCGAGCGCGGCCAGGGTCCAGCAGGTGGAACCGCAGTCGTCGAGGTGGAGACCGGCCGAGTCGATCCAGTGGCCGGTGCGGTGGACGCTGCGGCCCTCGGCCTCGGTGTTCGCCTCCAGTACGGCGACCAGGGCCCAGCGGGCCCACAGCAGCTCGGCGGGAGGAAGGTCCCCGGGCAGGCCCGGACGGTGGATGGTCATCGTGTGATCCCCTGGTGGTGACGGCTGTTCACCGCCGGAGCCTACGGCTTCCCCCCGCGAGGGGCGCGCAGTCGGTCCCGTGCCGGTACACCCGTGCCGCCCGCGCCGTACGGGGGACGGCACGGGCGGCACGGTGGCACGGGGCGCCGGCGGATCAGCGGGCGTGGCGCTCCGGCAGGTCCACGTCGGCCGGGGCCGGGGCCGGGGTGGTGGCCGGGGCGGTGGCCGCGAAGCCGCGCGCGGTCGCCGTCACCGGCTTCTTGCCGCAGAAGGCCGCTTCGAGGGTGCCGCCGAGGGCGGTGTTCGCCGAACCCCGGTTCGAGGTGTTCGCCATCGCGGCCAGGCTGCGCTTGCCGTCGCGGGTGGAGAAGGCGTACGTGTAGAAGCCCTGCACGGTGCCCGTGTGGCCGTAGACGGAGGTGCCGCAGGACAGGTCGTACCGGCGCAGGCCCAGCCCGTAGAAACGCGTGTTGGTCGCGTCGGTCGGGGTCATGGTGAGCATCTGGTCCAGCATCTGCGCCGGGAGCAGCTTGCCCGTCACCAGGGCCGAGGTGAAGGTGTTGAGGTCGGCCGCGCTGGAGATCATCGCCCCGGCGGACTGGGCCCAGGACACCGTCTGCTCGGTGGAGTCGACCAGCGGCGCGCCCTCCTCGTCCGGGTGCAGGTAGCCGTTGGCGTGCAGGCCCTTGATCTTCGTGTCCGGGTGCACGTAGGAGGTGTTGCGGAGCTTCAGGGGCTTGATGATGCGGCGGTCGTACTCCTTGACGACCGGGTGCCCGGTGGCCTTCTCGATGAGCATGCCGACGACGACGAAGTTGGTGTTCGAGTAGCTGTACGCGGCGCCCGGCTCACCCGTGCGGGGCTCGTTCAGGGAGAGCTGCACCAGCTCCTGGTAGCTGAACACCTTGTTCCGGACGGCCTCGAAGCCGGGCACCGTGTTGTTGAACATGGCGTTGGTGTAGTCGGACAGCCCGCTGCGGTGGGTCATCAGGTGACGGACCGTGATCCGGTCGTCCGGCAGCAGACCCGGCAGGTAGTGGTTGACCGGCTGGTCCAGCTCGATCTTCTTCTCGGCCACCAGCTGGAGCAGCACGACGGACGAGAAGGTCTTGGTGACGCTGCCGATCCGGAAGCGGGCGTCGGTGTCCATGGCGGCGCCGCTGACCTTGTCACGGACGCCCGCCGTCTTGGTCTGGACCCCGTCCACGCCGCTGATCCGGGCCATCGCCCCCGGGGCCCCCGCGGCGAGGGTGTTCTGCAACGCGGCCTGCAGGGCCTCCAGATCGGGCGCCGGCAGGGCGGTCCCGACGTTCTGCGCCGCCTCGGCGGAGACGGCCGGAGCGGCCTGGGCGGCGGTGGCCGGCGCCACACCGGCCACGACGGCCAGGAGGGCGGCGCTGACGGCCAGACGTCGGTTCATGGGGAGGTGCACGTTGATCCTCGATCGGTCGGGTACTGGTCGGGGTACCCCACGGTCGCCGACTGGGCTGCTGAGCAGCGCAGTTGACGGCCGGGTTGGTCCAGATCCTACGGAAGGTCACCGGGGGCCGGGCGCAGGCCTCCGGGACGGGACGCCCCGGCGACCCCTCCGGGCCCCCTCACGTCCCGTCAAAGAGGCTTTCGGTGCCGCCATTTGGTGTGGGCTGCCCGAAAGGGCACCGGCGAGGGCAAACTTCCCGGGGGGCGACCGTGGCCCGCCGCACCGACGGCGCCTGACACGTGCCCGGGCCGACCGCGGCCGGAGCCCGGGGAGGCGACCCGCGACCCGCGGAGACGGCCGTACGGGGACCCCCGGCTCCGCACCCGCCCGCCCGCCGGCCGGCGAGGGGCTCCGGGGTCCGCCGGGGCTCCGGCGCCGGGTGCGCCGGTTCGTCCCGCCCCGCGTCCCGCGCCCCGAGGCCCGCGACCCGTCCAGCCCCGCCCCGCGCCCCGGCCCGCGTCCGCCCGTTCCGGGGGCGCACCCCTGCCCGCCCCCGCCGTACGCGCCCCCCTGCGCATGGGCCGGCCACCTGCCCCGACCAGGGTGGATGCCGTAGGAGCCCGCCCGGTACCGGCCCGCCGCCTGCGCGGACCCCGGCGAGCGGAAATATGATGAGCAGGATCCCGCGCAGCGGAAGCGAAGGCGGAAGCAGAGGCACATGGACGTACTCCGGAGCGGTCCGTGACCCGGCGCCGCCCCCCTCGGCCTGACAGCGCCGACCTGCTGAGCATGCTGGGGCAGCTCACCGCCCAGGCGCGGGAGGGGGCCGAGCTGCACCAGGCCCGCGTGGAGCTGGCCGAGGCCCTCCAGCGCGAGCTGCTGCCCGCCACCCTGCCCGCCCTGCCCGGACTGCGCGCCGCCGCCCGGTACACGCCCGCCCGGCGCGGCCTGGAGATCGGCGGCGACTGGTACGACGGTTTCCTGGTGGCGCACGGCGCCGTCGCCTTCTCCATAGGCGACGTCCAGGGGCACGACGTCGCGGCCACCGCCTTCATGGGCCAGGTCAGGGTCTGCCTGCGCGCCCTGGCCTCCGTCATCGCCGACCCGGGCGAAGTCCTGAACCGGGTCAACGACGTCCTGCTCGCGATGGACAGCGAACTGTTCGCGACCTGCACCCTGCTGCGCATCGATCCGCGTACGGGCGAGATCGCGGGCGCCCGGGCGGGTCATGTACCGGCCGTCTGGGCCTCCGCCGACGGTCGGTACGGCATCGCCGAGGACGCCGGGGGCCCGCCGCTGGGCACGCTGCCCGGAGCGCGCTACGAGGTCACGAGGCGCACCCTGGTGGACGCGGGGTCCATCGTCCTGCTCACGGACGGGGTGGTCGAAGGGCCGGCGTTCCCGATCGAGGAGGGGCTGGCGCGCGTGCTGCGACTGGTCCGGGACGCCGCGGGCGGGGATCCCGACGAGCTCGCCGCCGAGGTGCTGAAGGTGGCCGACTCCACCGGGCACGCCGACGACGCCGCCGTGCTGGCCATCGGCTACGACTTCGGCTGACCCGCCCCGGCGTCCGCCGTCGTGCGCCCGACTTCCCCGTCGTGCGCCCGACTTCCCCGTCGTGCGTGTCACGCCGCTCCCGCGGGCGCGGACTGTTGTCTGATGCTGTGATGCGCACCGTGGAATGGCGAGGTCCGGCCCTGGCGCTGTCGCGGATCCTCGCCGTCGCCGCGGCCTACTACCTGTCCGCCCGGCTCGGCCTGCTGTGCCAGGTGGTCGTCGAGGGTTCGGTCGTCACACCCCTGTGGCCGCCCACCGGCATCGCCCTGGCCTCCCTCCTGTGGTTCGGCCCGGGGATCTGGCCGGGGATCGCGGTGGGCACGTTCCTGGCCATCGAGGACATCGCCTCCTTCAGCGCGACCGACGTCGGGATCGTCGCGGGCAACGTCCTCGCCCCGCTGTGCGCCTACGCGCTGCTGCGCCTGGTGGGCTTCCGCCCCGAGCTGGACCGGCTGCGGGACGGGACCGCCCTCGTCTTCCTGGGTGGCCTGCTCCCGATGCTGATCAGCGCCGGCACCGGCTGCGGGACGCTGCTGATCACCGGAAACCTGCCGGCGTCGAACTTCTGGGCCGTGTGGTCCGCCTGGTGGACGGGGGACACGATGGGGGTGCTGCTGGTGACTCCCCTGCTGCTGGTCCTGCGCCGGCCCCGGCTGCCGCAGGACCCGTACCGGGTGCTGGAGGCCGTGGCCCTGGCGGTCGCCACCGCCGCGGGCACCATCCTCGTCACGAGGAGCACCCTGTCCCTGCTCTTCCTCGTCTTCCCGCTGCTGATCTGGGCGGCCGTGCGCTTCCAGCTCGCCGGGAGCGCCCCGTGCGCCCTGCTCGTGTCGGTCCTGGCGATCTCGGCGGCCACCGAACGCGTCGGCCCGTTCGCCGGACACACCCTGCTGGAGATCATGGTCAACCTCCAGGCCCTCAACGGGGCGGCGGCCCTGACCGGGCTCCTGCTGGCCGCCCTCGTCACCGAGCAGAACAACATCCGGATGAAGATCGAGGAGGTGTGCGAGGACCTGGCCGAGGTGGTGGCCCACCTCACGCCCCGGAAACCGTCGGACTAGCCGGCGCCGCGGGCCGGGCGGGCAGCCGGAGGTCCGGACCCCGGCGCCGCCGTGGTCCGCGGGCAGTCCGGTCCCGGCCCGGCCGGGACCGGCACCTACGCTGGGCCCCGTGACGAACGCGAGCGTGGTGGGTGCGGGGCAGGGCGGCCGGGTGCTGTACGGGTGCATGGGACTCGGCGGGAGCTGGGATCCGCAGCCGTACGGACCCGGGGACGTCGACGCCGCCGAAGCCGCCGTCCACGCCGCCCTGGACATCGGGGTCACCGTCTTCGACCACGCCGACATCTACCGCCACGGCAAGGCGGAGGCGGTCTTCGGCGAGGTCCTCGCCCGGACTCCGGGCCTGCGCGAGCGGATCGTCCTGCAGACCAAGTGCGGCATCCGGCTCCCGGACGGGGACCGACCCGGCCTCTACGACCTGCGCGGCGCGAGCATCGTCCGCCGGGTGGAGGAGAGCCTGGCCCGGTTGCGGACCGACTCCGTGGACGTCCTGCTGCTGCACCGCCCCGACCCGCTGGCGGACCCGGACGACATCGCCTCCGCCCTGATGTCCCTCCACCGGCAGGGCCTCGTCCGTGGCTTCGGGGTCTCCAACATGGGTGCCGCGCAGATCGCCGGCCTCCAGGCCCGCCTGGACGTCCCGCTGGTAGCCAACCAGCTGGAGATGAGCCTGCACAGCCGCGCATGGGTCGAGGCGGGGGTCCTGCTCAACACTCCCGAGGGGGCCGCGCACGGGTTCCCGTTCGGCACGCTGGAGCACTGCCAGGAGCACGGCATCCGTCTCCAGGCCTGGGGCGCCCTGGCGCGGGGACGTTTCACCGGCGGCCAGCAGACCCCCGCCGAACACGCCACGGCCGAGCTCCTGGCCGACCTCGCCCGCCGCAAGGACACCACCCCGGAGTCCGTCCTGCTGTGGTGGCTGACGCGGCACCCCGCCGCCATCGCCCCGGTCATCGGTACCGCCCGCCCCGACCGCATCCGCGCGTGCCGCGACGCCTCCCTGCGCGCCCCCGACCTCACGCACGAGGAGTGGTACGCCCTCTGGACCACCGCACGGGGCCTTCCACTGCCCTGAGCCAGGGGCCGGTCAGAGGCCGGTCAGGCCGCTGCCGATGCGCTTCCACAGGGAGCGCGTGGCCCCGAAGCCGCTCTCGTGCTCCCAGACGTGGGTGCACCCCGGGCACTGGAGATGGAGCAGGCTCCCGGTGTTGGAGAGCATGTAGCGCCAGTGCTCCGAGCAGCTCCGGCGTTCCCCGCACGGGGCGCACCCCCGGGCGTCGTCGCAGTTCGGGCAGGCCACCCAGGCGCGTCGCCCGATGTCGGCCTGCGGGTCAAGCGGCAGCACGGCCGCCCCCGCGCGGGGGCAGCACTCCGGCCGCGACGAGCTCGTCGTACACGCGCTGCTGCTCCGCGTCGAGGCCGGAGTACAGCAGGTCGTACGCCGCCTCCTCGCCGCGCAGCACCTCGATGGGGTCCCAGTCGGGGCCGAGGGCGGCCATCACCTGGGCGCGCCGGGCCACCTCCTGGGAGGTCAGGTCGACGTCGAAGGGCACCAGGGCGGGGCCACCGGGCTCGGTGGGGCCGTCGGGGCCGGTGGGGGGCATCCGGTCGTGGGGGGTCATACCTCGAAGTTAGGTAACCCTTCTTTTCCCGGTCAAGGGAGGGTGGGCGGAGTCACAGCAGGCCCGGGCCGGCGCCCGCGGCCGCGCGAAGGGTGCGGAGGGCCGGATTCCGTGCCGGTCAAGGGCGTTCGGATCCCACCCCCTCCGGTCCGGCCGGGATCCGGGACCGCGGCGGATCCGGCGAGCGGGCCCACCGGGCGGCCGTATGGGCGCCACTACTGTGGGGGATACATGTATGTGCGGAGTGATCCCGCGACGCATTCGATTCAGGGGGAATGGAATGGCGACCCGGCCTGACGTGATCGATCTGCTGGAACTCAGTCCGGACTTCGTCCGCGACCCGTATCCGGTCTACGCGCGACTGCGGGCCGAGGGGCGCGTCCACCACGTCCTCACCCCGGACCGCCAGGACGTCTGGCTGGTCCTCGGACACGAGGCCGGCCGCGCGGCCTTCACCGATCCCCGGCTGAGCCGCGACTGGCGCCGCTCCGGCGACATCGGCAAGATCATCAACACCGAGCAGGACCACCCCGCGCTCGCCCACATGCTCATGGCCGACCCGCCGGACCACACCCGGCTGCGCCGTCTGGTGGCAAGCGCGTTCACCCCGCGGCGGATCGAGACCCTGGCCCCGCGCGTCCGGCAGATCGCCGACGAACTGCTGGACGCCATGGCGGCGCTCCCGGAGCGCCGGGCCGACCTGGTGGACGCCTTCGCCTTCCCGCTGCCCATGACCGTGATCTGCGAGCTGCTCGGCGTACCGGAACTGGACCGCGGGGCGTTCCGCGGCTGGTCCAACGAGATGGTCTCCCGCACCGGCCCGGAGGCCGAGGCCGCCGCGTACGCGCAGATGCCCCGGTACCTCGTCGGGCTCATCGAGGCCAAGCGCGCCGCGCCCGGCGACGACCTCCTCAGCGCGATGATCCACGCCGTCGACGAGGGCGGCGACCGCCTCTCGCCCGACGAGCTCATCGGCATGTGCGTCCTGCTCCTCATCGCGGGGCACGAGACCACCGTCAACATGATCGGCAACGGGATGCGCGCACTGTTCGCCCACCCCGACCAGCTCGCCGACCTGCTCGCGAACCCCGATCTGCTCGACGGGGCGATCGAGGAGATGCTCCGTTACGACGGGCCGGTGGAGACCTGCACCGAGCGCCTGGCCCTGGAGGACGTCGAGATCGGCGGGGTGGTGATCCCGGCCGGCT
This sequence comes from Streptomyces sp. M-16, assembly GCF_052114405.1. Classification (NCBI taxonomy): domain Bacteria; kingdom Bacillati; phylum Actinomycetota; class Actinomycetes; order Kitasatosporales; family Streptomycetaceae; genus Streptomyces; species Streptomyces sp. M-16. Next base: position 20,042 of record NZ_JBFRER010000040.1, read on the forward strand.
CCGCCGTCCTGATCGTCATGGCCGACGCGGACCGGGACCCGGCGCGCTTCGCGGACCCGGACCGTTTCGACATCCGCCGTGACGCCCGCGGCCACATCGCCTTCGGCCACGGCCTGCACCACTGCCTCGGGGCGCCCCTCGCCCGCCTGGAGGGCCGCATCGCGCTCCGCGCCCTGCTGGACCGCTTCCCCGGCCTCACCGACGACGTCGGCGGGGCCGAGCCGGCCTGGGTGCCGGGCATGCTGATCAGGGGCGTACGGGAGCTGCCCGTCCGCTGGTGATCCGGCCCGGGGAGGGGCCCGCGCCCCTGGCCCCGCCCGCGGCCCCGCGCCGGGATCAGGAGCCGGGCGCCGTGCCGGGTCCGGGAGGGTACGGGACGACGGCGGCCGACGGATCGTCGGCGGGCCCCACCGGCCGGCGTTGACGGGCGAAGGCGTGGGCGAACTCCACCGGGTGATCGAGCGTCAGCGTGGCCGCTCCGCCGGCCCCGGGGGGCGACGGGGCTCCGCCGTCCACCCGGTACCCCGTGCGGACGAGTTCGTCGGCCGGGCCGCTGTGGTCCACGGCGGCGAAGCCGTCCGCGTCGGGGCCCCACTGTCCGTCGACCCGCCACGTGTAGCGCAGTTCCAGCAGGCCGGGACCGGGGCAGCTCCAGTGGAACCGGCCGACGCTCAGCTCGGAGCTGAAGCTCTCGAAACGGCTCCAGCCCCGGCCGTCCGGCAGGAAGACGAGTGCACTGGCTTCCATCGCGCCCTGTTCCAGGGGTGCGCTGTCCCACAGGCCCGTCAGACGTTCGTCGAGAGGTGTCACCGCCCGATCATGGCCGATCCGGGCCCGGCGGCGAAAACCCCTCCTCCCGGAGCGGGGGAGCCGGCCCGGTCAGGCCTGCCGGATCGCGGACACCTCGAACTCCAGGACGACCTTGTCGCCGACCAGGACGCCCCCGCCCTCCAGGGCCGCGTTCCAGGTGATCCCGTACTCCTTCCGGCTGATCGGCACCGAACCCTCGAACCCCACCCGCAGGTTCCCGAACGGGTCGGTCGCGCTGCCCTGGTACTCGAACTCGATGCCGATCGGCCGGGTGACGTCCTTGATGGTGAGGTCGCCCGCCACGCGGAAGTGGGTGTCGTCCAGCGGCTCCACGCCGGTGGACACGAAGGTGATGTCCGGGAAGTTCGGGGCGTCCAGGAAGTCGTTGGTGCGCAGGTGGCCGTCGCGCTGTTCGTTGCGGGTGTCGATGCTGGCGGCCTTGATGGTGACCCTCGCCGACGACTTCGCGGGATCCGTGCCGTCCAGGTGGGCGGTGCCTTCGAACTCATTGAAGGCCCCGCGGACCTTGGTGACCATCGCGTGCCGGGCCACGAACCCGATCTGGGTGTGGGCGGGGTCGAGGGAGTAGTTCCCTGTGAGCGAAGTGAGGGGGGTCGTGGTCATGGACCTGCTCCGCGGGGGCTGGGGGACGGGGGGAAGCGCTGGACCACGCTAGCCAGACCCGCCCTGACGGGCGCGTGCGGCCACGCCCACCGCGCCCGCGCGTCACCCGATCGGCGAACGCGCCCTGCCGCGCCGCCAGTGGAGGCGGCCACATGGAGCACGCGCCGGGAGGCGGCGCCGCCCGCGGGGTAGCGCTGGGGAAGGGGAGCGGCGTCCGTCCGGGCACCGGCCCCGGCCCGCGCACGTCCCACGCGTAAGGACCCCCCATGCAGCACGTCACCCTGAACAACGGCGTCGAGATGCCGATCCTCGGCTTCGGCGTCTACCAGATTCCGCCGGAGGAGACTGAGCGGGCCGTCGGCGAAGCCCTCGCCGCCGGCTACCGCTCCCTCGACACCGCGGCCGCCTACGGCAACGAGGAAGCCGTCGGCCGCGCGATCAGGAGCAGCGGTGTCCCGCGTCACGAGCTGTTCGTCACCACCAAGCTGTGGATCTCCGACGCCGGCGAGGACAGGGCCGGGCGCGCTTTCCACACCTCGCTGCGCAAACTCGGCCTGGACCACGTCGACCTGTACCTGATCCACCAGCCGTACGGCGACGTCTACGGCTCCTGGCGCGCCATGCAGAACCTCCAGCGCGAGGGGCTGGTCCGGGCCATCGGGGTCTCGAACTTCCACCCCGACCGGCTGCTGGACCTGATGGACCACAACGAGATCACCCCGGCGGTCAACCAGGTCGAGACCCATCCCTTCCACCAGCGCACCGGCGATCAGGAACTGATGGCCGGGCGCGGGGTCCAGATCGAGTCGTGGGGCCCCTTCGCCGAGGGCCGGGGCAACCTCTTCACCCACCCGGTGCTCACCCGGATCGCCAGCGCGCACGGCAGGACGGTGGCGCAGGTCGTACTGCGCTGGCTGATCCAGCGGCAGGTGGTGGCGATCCCCAAGTCGGTGCGTCCGGAGCGGATGGCGGAGAACCTCGACGTCTTCGGCTTCGGGCTCACCGACGAGGACATGGCGGACATCGCGGCCCTGGACACCGGGGCGTCGGTCTTCTTCGACCACCGCGACCCGGCCGTGGTCAGCCGGCTCGGCAACGTCACCATCAACACCTGAGGAACGGCCGGCCGGCCGCCCTCACGGCGCCGGCGCCGGCACGGGGCGGCGCAGCAGGTAGAGCGCCGCCGCGGAGACCAGGACGGCCATGCAGGCGATGAACACGAGTCCGGCACCCTCCAGCCCGAGCGGGCCCGTCAGCACTCCCACGCCGATCACCGGCAGCGAGATGCCCGTGTACGCCACCACGAACAGGGTGGAGATCACCGCCGCCCGGTGGTGCGGCGGGGACGCCGCGGCCACCGCGGACAGGGACCCCCGGAAGGCCAGCCCCTGTCCCACGCCGCCCACCAGCGCGCTCAGCACCACCAGCGCCAGCAGGTCCCAGCGCAGCGCCCCCGCGAGCAGTGCCAGCCCCGCGAGGAGCCCGGCGCAGCCCAGCGGCAGCGACCGCGGTACGCCCACCCGGCCGACCGCCAGCTGCCCGGCGGTCGAGGCGAAGAAGGCCAGCGCGACGACCAGTCCGCTCACCGCCCGGTCGTGAACGCCGAGGGACTCGGCGAGGAACGCCGGGCTGACCGAGGTGAACACCCCGAACAGCGCGAACCCCACGAACGAGGCGATCGCCGCCGGTCCGAACACCGCCCGTACCTGCGCGGGGAGCCGGAGCCGCCGCGGCCGTACGGTGCTCAGCGGACGCCGCTCCCGTACGGTCTCCGGCAGCCCCGCCAGCACCGCCGCCGAGCCCGCCACCAGCGCCAGGTGCACCCAGAAGGGCAGGTACAGCGGCCAGGGGGCGAACTGCGCGAGCAGTCCGGCGAGCAGCGGACCGCAGCCGAGCCCGCCCATGTTGGCGGCCGTCGCCACGAACGTGGCCCGGGAGGTGCCGCCGTGCGGGGCCAGCTCCATCACGAACACCGTCGCCGCGCCGGTGAACAGCCCGGCGGAGAAGCCCGACAGGACCCGCCCCGCGTACAGCCAGCCGAGGCCGGAGGCGCACAGGAAGCAGACGGCGCTGCCGGCCGCGCACGCGAGGCCCGTCCAGAGCACGGGCCGCCGCCCCACCGCGTCCGAGGCGTTGCCCGCCAGCACGAGCACCCCGATGACCGCGAAGGCGTAGACCGCGTACACGACGGTGACGGTCAGTTCGGAGAAGCCGAACTTCTCCTGGTAGAGGCCGTAGAGGGGGGTCGGGAGCGTGGTGCCCGCCATGCACACGGCGAACACGGCCCCGGCGAGCAAGCACTGGCGCCACTGCCGGCGATCACCGTCCATGCCGCCGAAGGTAACCCCGCGCGGGCCCCCGCGCCCGGGGCGCGCCGCGGGCGGGGGCAACCGGGGGCGGGGTGACGGGCGTCCCCCTGCGGGGGTGGTGTTCATGACAGAGATGGTCCGACCGGGGTGGTGGCTCGCCACCGTGGCCCTGCCCGGCCTCGCCGCCGGGGCCGTGTACGCAGGGGCGAGCTGGTGCTACGCGGCCTCCTCGGCGCCCTCCGGGGCGGTCGCCGTGGTCGGCGGAGCCGTGCTGATCCTCGGCGTCAGCGCGGCGTACTCGGTGCTCGTCGGCGGCGCCGGCGGCCTCTTCGGGGCGCTGCTGCTGTCCCTGGGGCTGCTGCTGACCGTGGCGGCGGCCGACCAGGCGGCGGCCCGCACGGCCGCTGCCACCTGCGCGGTCCGCGAGGTGCACACCAGGGTCCAGAACTCCGCGGGGGAGGGGGCGCCGCCCACCCGGACGGTGTACCGGCTGGTACTGGACTGCCCGGGAGGCTACCCGGCCGAACTCAAGGAGGACCGGCCCGTCGCCGGGCAAGGACAGCGGATCCGCGTCGCCTTCGACCCGACGCACCGCGTGTCGCCGGAGCTGGAGGGGCGTACGCGGCCCTGGAAGGCCGGCCTGTGGGGCGCGGTCCTGATCGGCCTCAGTACGGTGATCGCCTGGGCGAAGCGGCGCCCGTACCGGGAGGACCGGGCCTGACCGGACGCGCCCGGCGCCCCCGTCCGCCGCCGGCCGGTTTCATCCGGCCGGCCGCGCAACGGATGCCGCCGGAGCGCCGTCGGTGCAGGCTGCGGGCAGGAGAGCCACCACCGCACAGACGAGGATCCGCCATGTCCCACCACCGGCGCACCGGCGTCATCACCGGGGTCGCAGCCCTGCTGCTCACCGCCACCGCCTGCTCGGGCCTGGGCCGGAGCACGGTCGGCATGCTCACCTTCCGCGGCCACGACTCCCCGGTCGCGCTCTCGTACTCCAACACGAACGTCAACGGCTGCCACCGCATCAACCTGCCGCGGGGCGCCACCCACGTCGAGAACAACACCCTCGTCGACGTCGTCCTGTACCGGACGGAGAACTGCGAGAAGACCGACCGGGCGGACGGCGTCTACGTCGCCACCACCCTCTCGAACGTGACGGCCCCGGTCTCCCTGCCCTGGCGCAGCTTCAGCGTCATCCACTGACGCGCCGCGCCGGGTACCGCCGGCCCCGCCGSGGGGGCGGGGCCGGCGGACGGGGTCACCAGTAGATGACCACGTACCCGTTGCCGCCGTCCTGGCCGTTGCCGCCGGGCCGGGCGGCCTCGCCGCCGGTGCCGCGCGCGCCGCCGTTGCCGCCGGCCGCGGTGTTCGGCGGCAGCCCGACGATGCCGTCGGGGGCGACCCCGCCCGTGCCGTTGGAGCTGCCGTTGCCGCCGTTCAGGTTGACCCCGCCGGTGGAGCACCAGCCGGTACCGCCGGCCCCGCCCGCGCCGTTGGCGCCGTCGACGACCCCGCCACCCGCGCCGCCGCCGCCCCCGCCGCCACCGGTCGCGTTGAGCAGGAGCGTGCTGTCCGACGAACGGGTCAGCGAGGAGGCGGTGCCCGCGGTGCCGGCACCGCCGGCCGAGCCGGGGCCGCCCGTGGTCGCGGCCGCACCACCCGCGCCGCCGTCGCCGCCGTCGCCGACGTCCACCCCGTACGCGGTCTGCGGGGTCACCTGTACGGCGCACCAGGTGAAGCCGCCCGCACCGCCGCCACCGCCGTTGCCGCCGTTGTAGGCACGGGCAGGGCTGAGGCCGCCGCCGCCCCCACCGCCGCCCCCGCCACCGGCACCCCACGCCTGGACGAACACCGAGGTGACGCCCGGCGGCGGGGTGAAGGTGTTGTCGGACGTGAACTGCTGCAGCCCGTGGATGACCTGAGAGGGGTTCTTCTTGTCCTTGTCCTTGTCCTTGTCCTTCTCCCTTTCCTTGCCCCAGTCGTCCCCGTCGTCGTCCCTGTTCCCGCCGTGGTCCTTGTCCTTGTCCGGCGGGTTCTGCTTCTGCTTCTGCTGGGCGGCGGGCGCCGGCATCGGGCCCGAGGGCCCCGGCCCGTGGGCGGACGCGGCCGGAGCCATCGCCACCACCTGGCCGGTCAGGGACGCCGCGGCGGCCAGGGAGGCGAGGAGGACCCGGGAACGGACGCGGGGCCGCCTGGTCGTCACGGGATGCTGCTTGAGGTTCATGAGTTCCTTCCCCGCCGGCCGCCGAAGGCGCCGCGGGAGTGCGAGGGGACAGGTGCGTGGGCGACTGGGCTTCCCGTGGGCCGGGCGTCCCCGCCACGCAACGCCCATCCCAGCGGTCCCCGCCCGGGAGCCGCCGTTGGCGGGGCCGGGGCTGTGGACCAGGCAGGTGAGCGGTTCGCCGGACCGGAGCAACGCTGGGCCGGCCGGGGTAGCCGGTGTCACGGAGACGACGGGCCGTCGTTGCCTTGACATGACCGACTTGATGGTGAAGATCCCCGCCGACTGGCTCGCCCGCGTCTTCCTCTCGCTGCGCCGCAGCGCCCTCGACGACGCCCAGGCCGTCGCCGCCGAGCTGTGGCCGTTCACGGAGCAGCCCGGCCAGCGGGTGCCCGTGCCCCGGGCCACGGTGATGCGTACGGAACGGGCCCTGCGGGGGGAACTGGCCCGCGTCGAGGAACCCGGACGCCGCGCCCGCCTGCACGAGGAGACCGCTCAGCTGATCAGCGCCCGCCTGGGCACCGGGGACCGCTGACCCGGCGCGGGGGTTCCGGGCTCCCGCCCGGGGCCTACCCGGCCGCCCGCCCGCCCCGCGCACCCGCTCCGGCCCGCCGGCCCCAGGCGGTGATCAGCCCGGGTGACAGGGCCGCGCAGTCGGGGGAGTCCAGGTAGCGGACGGCCGCGTCCACGGCGGCGTCGTCCACGAGCCCGGTCGCGGTCATCGCGGTCCGGGCCCGCTCCCAGGTGTCGGCCCAGAAACGGCTGATGGGGCTGCCCGGGAGCAGCGGCGGGACGTGGATCTCGGCGGCCACCTCCGTCAGCCCGGCGGTGCGCAGCAGCTCCGGGTAGCGGGGCGTCCAGTCGACGTCGGTGCCGATGGTCGCCCGCAGCCCCTGCCACATGGCGCGCACGGCCCGTGTGTACGGGGTCGCGGGCGCCGCAGCGGTCGTCAGGTCCACGGCATCGCCGAGCACCAGCACCCCGCCGGGGACCAGCAGACCGGCGAAGCGGGAGATCAGACGCTCCCGTTCGGGCAGGTGCATCAGTACGAAACGGGCGTGCACCAGGTGGAAGCGCCCGGGGTCGAAGGCGGGGTCGCCGATGTCCGCCTCCAGGGTGGCCAGGCCCGGCTGTGGACGGGAGGCCAGGAAACGGACGTCGCGGTCGACGGCCAGCACGCTCGTCACGCCGGCCCGCGTCAGCAGCCCCCGGGCGACGCTGCCGGTGCCCGCGCCCAGTTCCAGGCAGTTCCAGCCGGGTCCCGCGCCCAGGGCCGTCAGCCGGGCGAGCGTGATGTCGTCGTAGGTGAGCGCGCCGAGGTCGATGCGCTCGTCCTCACCGGCCTGCTCGGGCCGGAACACGGCCGTGCCGTAACGGCCCGGCACGTCGTCCCCGGGCCGGGCCCCGTCACCCGCCGACGCGTGTGCGCCCATGGATCGGTCACCGCCTCCCGCTCACGCCGGCCCCGCCCATGCGTCGCGCACGGCACCGGGGCCGTGGCTCCAGTATCGGCGGGAGCCGGCGGGGCGGCACGGCGGTCGCCCGGACGTCGCGGGTCAGGCCAGATCCGGAAGAGGCGGCCGCTAGCGCGGCGCCGTGTCATCGGCCGGGAAGGCGGGGCCGTGGCCCGGGACGATGACGTCCGCGGCGTCCAGCACCCGCAGCCGGGAACGGAGCAGCACCTCGTGGTCGGGGGCCACCGGGTCCTCGACCGGGCCGTTCGGCCGCCACCACAGGTCGCCCACGAACGCGACGACCCCCGCCTCCGTGCCCGCCAGCAGCGTGATGTCCTGCGCGCTGTGCCCCGGGGTGCGGATCAGCCGCAGGGACGGGGCGAGTTCGTACCCCTCGGCGTCGCGGTCGGTCCACTGGTCGTTCCGGTAGATCGCCTTGTGGTCGTGGACGCGGGCCTCGCCGAACAGGCCGACGTTCATGGTGTTGTCCGGATGGTGGTGGCTGAGCACCACGTCGGTGATGTCGTCGGGGCCGAGTCCCAGCGCGGCGAGCGGGCCGAGGATCCGGTCACGGCCGGCCACCATGCCCGGGTCGACGATCACATGGCGGTCCCCGTCCGTGACGTAGGAGACGGTGGCGGCGACGCCGGGGCCCGTGGAAAGGGTGTAACCGGTGGTCAGGATCGTGTACGCGGCGCTGCGGCCGAGCGGGGTGTCGTTCATGCGCTCCAGTCTTCGCGAGCCGCCGCACCGCGACGAGTGGCCGTACTGCCACCCATCGCAGGAAACGTGCCAACGCGTGGCACACTCTCCCCATGCCGCCCTTCGCGACCGTCGCCGCCTACGCCCCGCCCGGAGTGGGAATGCTCGGGGCCGCGATCGTCTCCGAGGTGTTCGACGTGCGAGGCCAGGGCCTGCCCCCCTTCGACTTCGCCCTGTGTACCGAACGCCCCGGCACGGTGCGCACCGACGTCGGCCTGCTCCTGCTCGTCGAACACGGTCTGGAGCGCCTGGCCTCGGCGGACCTGGTGATCGCCCTGCCCTGGGCGGACTTCCGCACCCCGCCCGGTCCGGCCGTGCTCGACGCGCTGGCCCGGGCCCACGCGCGCGGGGCCCTGGTCGCGGCCCACTGCGTCGGCACCTTCGCGCTCGCGGCGGCAGGGCTCCTCGACGGGCTGCGCGCCACCACGCACTGGCGCTTCGCCGGCCTGCTGGCCGGGCGCCACCCCGCGATCAGCGTGGAGGCGGACGCCCTCTACGTCGACGAGGGCCGAATCGTCACCGGTGCCGGCGCCGCCGCGGGCTTCGACCTGTGCCTCCACCTCCTGCGGCGCGAGCACGGTGCGGCGACCGCCAACGCCATCGCCCGCGACCTGGTCCTGCCTTCCCACCGCGACGGCGGGCAGGCCCAGTACCTCGCCACCCCCGTCCCCGAGGACTGCCGGGACGAACGCCTCGCCGACGTGCTCGCCTGGGCCCGTACGCACCTCCACGAGCCGCTGCCCGTCGGTGAACTGGCCCGCCGCGCCCTGATGAGCCGGCGTTCCTTCGCCCGCCGTTTCACCGCCGCCACCGGAACCACCCCGCACGCCTGGCTCCTCGGCCTGCGGCTCAGCCGCGCCGAGGAACTCCTGGAGACGACGGACCTGCCGGTCGAGGAGGTCGCCCGCCAGGTCGGCTACGGCAGCGCGGCCGTGCTCCGCGCCCAGTTCGTGCGCCGCCGCGGAGTACCGCCCCGCACCTACCGCCGCTCGTTCACGCGCACCCCGTAGTCGGGCAGGTCGATGTTCTCGGCGGCCTTGCGGGCGATCTTGGCGGCCATGTCCTTTCCCGGCAGGTACGGCATGAGGCGGTAGTAGCGGTTGAGGAACGCCGCGAGGAAGCGGCTGCCCGGGACCATCAGCTTCGCCACGCCGTCCCCCATCTTCTGGCAGCCCTCCGCGTACGCGCGCATCCGCTCCTCGTAACGGGCGAAGGCGACGTGGTGGTCGCCCGCCGCGGCGGCCAGTTCCCCCGCCAGGACGTAGGCGCCGACGAGCGCCAGGCCCGAGCCCATCCCCGACAGCGAGGAAGGGCAGTACGCGGCGTCGCCGACCAGGCAGACCCGGTCCCGCGACCAGGTGTCCATCCGTACCTGACCGACGGAGTCGAAGTAGAAGTCCGGCGCGCGCCGCATGTCCCGCAGCAGCCGCTCGCATTCCCAGCCGTTGCCGGAGAACTGCGCCGCGAGCACGTCCTGTTGCGCGGCCGCGTCCCGGTGGTCGAGGTCCAGGAGCGGTGAGGCGAAGTAGAAGACGGCCTTGGCCTCCGTGTTGTTCCGGGCGCTGTACATCGCCGCCAGCCGGCCCACGGTGCGGTAGGCGTGGCCCGTGCGGTCGAGGCCGAGGTGGTTGTCGGTGGTGAAGATCGCGCAGTGGACGCCGAGGTGGCGGACGAACCGGTCGTGCGGCCCGAAGGCCAGCCTCCGGGTCGTCGAGCGCATTCCGTCGGCCCCGATCACCAGGTCGAACCTGCGGGGCGCACCGTGCTCGAAGGTGACGTCCACGCCGTCCGCGTCCTGGGTCAGGGAGGTGACGGAGTCCCCGAAGACGTACTCGGTGTGGTCCTGCGTGGCGTCGTGGAGGACCCGGGCGAGGTCGCCGCGGAGCACCTCCAGATCCCCCGCGAACAGGTCGGCGGGCAGGGTGGCGCGAGTCCGGCCGTGGGTGTCCACGTAGCTCATCGAGCCCGTGTGGGTACGGACGGCGTCGAGTTCCCCGAGCAGGCCCATCCGTTCGAGGACGGACAGGTGGGCCCGGCCGCGGAAGTCGACGGCGTAGCCGCCCTCGCGCAGGGCGGGGGCGCGCTCGACGACGGTCGGGCGGAAGCCGTGCCGGTGGAGCCAGTAGGCGAGGGCGGGGCCCGCGACGGAGGCGCCGGAGATCAGGACCGTGGTGTTCTTCTTCGTGTTCGTCATGCGGGTCAGCCTGTACGGGGCGGCTCACCGGGCGCTCACATCCGGCTGACCGCCTCGGTGAGCGGCTCCGGCAGGCCCAGGATGCGCAGCGCCTCCCGGGTATCCCGGCCCGTGAGCGTCCGGGCGTAATCGGCGGCCTCCCGGGCGCGGGCCCGGGCCGTCACGCCGTCGCCGCGCAGGCCGGCGACGCGGGAGAGGCCGGCGAGGATGCGGACCCGGTTGCCCGCGCTCTTGACCCAGTGCGGGTCGGCGCGTTCCAGGGCCTCGGCGTACAGGCGCTCCGCCCCGCCCGGATCGGCCGCCAGGAGGGCCATGTCGCCGAGTCCGCGCAGGGCGGCGGCCAGGCCCGCCGGGCTGCCGGCGCTCCGGGCCAGGGCGGCGGCCTGCGCGTAGTCGGCGCCGGCGGCCACCGGATCCGCGTCGACGACGTGGTCGCCCCGGTTGACCAGCAGGTCGGCGCTGTCCTCCAGGGCCCCGAGCTCCTGGGTCAGGGCGAGCGCCTCGTCGGTGAGGGCGACGGCCCCCGCACGGTCCCCCCGCGCGCCCGCGAGGCCCGCGAGCACGTCCAGCGCCAGCGCCCGGCCCCACCGGTCACCCACCGCCCGGAAACCGTCCGCGGCCTCCGCGAAGGCCGCTTCCGCTCCCGCGCCGTCCCCGTCGCCGAGGGGCCCGAACCCCGCCACGTAGCGGGCGGCCGCCCGTACCCACGGGTCGCCGCAGTCGTGTTGGGCCGAGACGAAGGCGAAGGCCTCGCCGGGGTCGCTCTCGGTCGCGTTGCGCATCATCCACGACAGCAGCACCACCGGGTAGCGGCCCGTCCGGTCACCCGGCCAGGCGGCGGCGAGTTCCCGCCCGGCCCGCGCGCGGTGGCGCCGCCACACGGCCGCGCCGCCGTCCCCCGCCGCGGCCAGCAGCACGCAGACCGCGTACTCCTCGCCGAACCCCTCCGGCACCTCCGTGCCGACGCCCTCCAGCAACGCGGCGGCCTGCGGGGAGAAGGAGGCCCAGACGCCGCGGATCCACAGGTAGGAAGAAGCCGAGGCGAGGAGTTCCAGGCCGGTCTCCCACCGGCCCGCCCCGATGGTCCAGGCCAGCGCCGCGAGCAGGTTCCCGTGCTCGGCCGACAGCGCCGCGAGCCGGCGCAGCTGGTCGCCGCCCCTGGTGTCCGGATCGGCCGCCCGTACCAGGTCCAGGAGGAGCCGGGCGTGGACCCGCCGTACGTCCTCGTCCTCGCCCGCCGCCTCCAGCTGCTCGGCGCCGTACGCCCGGATCGTCTCCAGCATCCGGTAGCGGCCGCCCGCGACCTCCAGGAGCGACTTGTCGATCAGGGACTCCAGCGTCTCCCCGTCCGCCCCGCACACCCGACGCGCCGCGTCGGGGGCCGCGCCTCCGGCGAAGACGGTGAACCGCCGCGCGGCACGCTGCTCGGACTCGGAGAGCAGCTCCCAGCTCCAGGCGACCAGCGCCCGCAGGGTCCGGTGGCGTTCCTCGGCGCTGCGGTTGCCGCGGGCCGCGCCGATCCCGAGCCGGTCGTCCAGCCGGCCCGCAAGGTCCTCCGGCTCCAGCGTGCGCAGCCGTGCCGCCGCGAGCTCGATGGCCAGCGGCAGGTTGTCGAGGGCCGCGCAGATCCGGCCGACCGTCTGCGCGGCGGGCGCCGGCCCCCGCCGCACCGCCGCGGCCCGCTCGGTGAACAGCCGCGCGGCCGCCGTGTCGTCCAGCGGCCGCACCGGCCAGAGGCTCTCCCCGATGACGGCGAGCGGCTCGCGGCTGGTGGCGAGCACGCGCAGCCGCGGACAGGCCGCCAGCAGGCGTGACGCCAGCAGGGCGGCCCCGTCGACGAGGTGCTCGCAGTTGTCCAGGACGAGCAGCAGCACCCGGTCGGACAGGGCCATGACCAGGCGCTCCACGGGCGTCTGCCCGCTGGGGCCCAGTTGCAGCCCGCTCTCCCGCAGGCCGAGTGCCCCCAGCACCGCCTGTGCCGGATCGGCTCCCTCGCGTACCTGGGCGAGCTCGACGAAGCACACCTCGTCGCCACTGCCCGCCGCGACCTCCACCGAAAGCCGGGTCTTGCCGACCCCGCCGGGGCCGATGAGAGTGACCAGCCGGGCCGCCCGCAGGAGGGAGGACACCTCCTCGACCTCCGTGGCGCGGCCGACGAAGGAGGTCAGCTGGGCCGGGGGAGCGGTGGGCCCCGACGAAGGGCTCGCACTCAGCAACTCCCGGTGGAGTGCGCTCAGATCGGCCGACGGGTCCGAGCCCAGCTCGTCCGCCAGGTGCCGGCGGGTCTCCTCGAACACGACCAGCGCCTCGCCCTGCCCGCCCTCGGCGGCCAGGGCCCGGATCAGCAGCCCCGCCAGCCGTTCCCGCAGCGGATGGCGGCCCACCAGCTCACGCAGTTCGGCCGCTACCGCCCGGTGCCCGCCGAGCCGCAGCTCGGCCTCGATGCGGTCCTCCAGGGCGGCGAGGCGCCCCTCCTCCAGCCGCGCGGCGGCGGCCCCGGCCGTCCGGCTCTCGGCGAGGTCGGCCAGGGCCGGCCCCCGCCACAGGTCCAGCGCCTCGCGCAGGAGCGGGACCGCCCGCGCGGCGTCGCCGGCGTCGAGCGCCTCCCGTCCCTCGCGGGCCAGCCGCTCGAACCGGCAGGCGTCCACGTCTTCTTGACGCACCGTCACCCGATAGCCCGCTCCAACGCGTTCGATCGCCGCCGGGCCGAGGACCGCGCGCAGCCGGGACACCTGGGAGTGCAGTGCGTGCGTCGACGTCGCCCCGTGCGGGGCCGTCTCCTCGGCCAGCAGGTCGGCCGAGACGACCTCCCCGGGCCGCACCAGCAGCAAGGTCAGCAGCGCCCGCCGGGCCGGCCCTCCGAGGGCGGCCTCCGTGCCGTCGTCGTGCCGTGCCAGAGTCTCGCCCAGGATGGAGAAGCGCATGCGGGCGATTATCCACGAGCGGAGATCATCCCAGGGGGCCGAGGTAGGTTCCGCCGGAGACGTCGACCGTCTGCCCGGTCACCCACCGCCCGTGCGGACCCGCCAGGAAACCGACGACGTCGGCCACGTCCTCGGGCTCACCGAGCCGTCCCAGCGCGGTGATCGACTCCAGTGCGGCCACCACCTCGGGAATGGCGGTGTATCCGGCGGTCATGTCGGTGCGCACCGCACCCGGTGCGACCGTGTTCACCGTGATCCCGCGCCGGCCCAGTTCGTTGGCCAGCGAGGGCGCCATGGCCTCGATCGCCGCCTTGGTGACGGTGTAGCCGATCTGCGTGGTCACGGCGAACCGGCTGGCCGTCGAACCCATGTTGATGACGCGTCCGCCGTCGTTGAGCAGCGCCAGCGCCCGCTGGATCACGAAGAACGGCGTGACCACGTTGACGGTGAGCAGGTTCGCGAACTCCTCCGGTCCGAGCGTGTCGACCGAACTGCCCGAACCCACACCCGCGTTGTTGACCAGGATGTCCAGTCCGCGGCCGGCCAGCCCCTCGGTCAGCCCGTCGAACAGCCGCTCCACGGCGTCCGCCTCACCGAAGCGCGCCCGTACGGCGAACCCCTGCCCGCCCGCTTCCTCGATCAGGGCCAGGGTCTGCCGGGCGGCGGACTCGTTGCCGCCGTAGTGGACGGCGACCAGGGCGCCCTCGGCGGCCAGCCGCAGCGCGATCGCCCGCCCGATGCCCCGGGATCCGCCCGTCACCAGTGCCGTCTTGCCGTTCAGCATGCCCATGGTCCGCTCCCTCGTTCGGTGGCCGGGTCTCGGTCGATCCGGCGACGAGGACCACAGTGGCGACCCGGGCTCACCGCCCGCTCACCGCCCGCTCACCGTCCCCCGAGCCGCGGGCCGTGACGGGGGGAGCGGTGCGCACACCGCTCCGCCGGCCGGGGGAACGTCCACATCCGGCCGACCCGGCCGACCGGGTCGGGGCGCCGCGCGTTTTGGCTCGGAACGAGCGGCCGACGCGCCCCGACGACGGCAGACTGGGCAGGTCAGCAGCCCCGTACGAGGAGGACCGCCCGTGCCCGTCCCGATCATCATCGACTGCGACCCCGGGCACGACGACGCCCTCGCGATCATGCTGGCCGCCGCCGACCCCGCGGTCGACCTGCTCGCCATCACCACGGTCGCCGGCAACCAGACGCTGGAGAAGACCACCCTCAACGCCCGCCGCGTGTGCACCATCGCCGGGATCACCGACGTGCCCATCGCCGCCGGGTGCGCACGGCCGCTGCTCCAGCCGCTCGCCGTCGCCGAGGACGTGCACGGCGCGTCGGGGCTGGACGGCCCGCGGTTCCCCGAGCCCACCGTCGACGTGGTGCCCGAGCACGCGGTCGACCTCATCCACCGCATCCTCCTCGAACACCCCGAACCGGTCACCCTGGTGCCGACGGCCCCGCTGACCAACATCGCCCTGCTGCTGATGCGCCACCCCGACAGCGCCGCCCGGATCCGCGAGATCGTGCTCATGGGCGGCTCCACCGAACGGGGCAACCGCACCCCGGCGGYCGAGTTCAACATCATGACCGATCCGGAAGCCGCCGACATCGTCTTCCGCAGCGGGGTCCCCCTGACCATGTGCGGGCTCAACGTCACCCACCAGGCCCTCGCCACGCCCGAGATCCGGGCCCGCTTCGACGGTCTGGGCACCGAACTCGGCCGGGTCTGCTCGGAACTGCTGGCCTTCTTCGCCTCGACGTACAGCCGACTGTGGGGCATGCCCCACCCCCCGCTCCACGACCCCGTCGCGGTGGCCCGGGTCATCGACCCGGCGATCGTCGACGTCAAGGACGCGAACGTCACGGTCGAACTGCACGGCCGCTACACGCGCGGGGCCACCGTCGTGGACCTCCACCGCTACCTGGACCGCCCCGTCAACGCCCGGGTCGCCGTGCACCTGGACGCCGAACGGTTCTGGGACCGCATGGTCACGGCCGTCGACGTCCTCGGCTCCCGCCGCACCACGTAGCAGCGGGACACGGACCTGCCCCGCACCGGTGGATCCGCCCGTTGAGGGACCTCCCGCGCGCCCTCCCGCCGCATCGGGCCCCGAACCCCGCGGCGATGGCGCGGACCCCCTTGACCTGAAGCCCGGTCGAGGTCTTAGGGTCGACGAGGTTGATCATCATCTGGCGACAGGGGGACGAAACCGTGGATCTCGATACCGGAGCCACGTTCGACAGGGCACTCGTACTGGGCCCGGGAGGGCTGGTCGGTACGGCATGGATGGCCGGGCTGGCCGCTGGGCTCGGCCGTGAGGGGGTGGACCTCGGTGACGCAGATCTGACCGTCGGCACGTCGGCCGGTGCCATCGTCGCCGCGATGCTGACCACCCGTCAGGACCTGGAGCGGCTCGGCGTGCCGGCGCACCGGCCGGTGCCGGCGGCCCCGCGGCGCGAGGCGGATCCGGCCGTGATGGCTTCGGTGTTCGCCGTCCTCGGCGATGCCGGGCTGGAACCCGGGGAGGCCCGGCGCCGAGTGGGCCGGATCGCGCTCGACCACGCCGGCCCCGACGCCGAAGAGGCCCTGCTCGCGGGGCGCGGCGCCCTGATCGGCACGAACGACTGGCCGGACCGGCACTTCCTGGTCACGGCAGTGGACGCGGTCTCGGGTGAACCCGTCGTGTGGGACCGCACGAGCGGCGTGCCGCTCGTGCACGCGGTGGCGGCGAGCAGCGCCTTCCCCGGGGCCGAACCGCCCGTCGGCATCCACGGGCGGCGGTACATGGACGGCGCCCTGCGCGCGGGGACGAACGCCGATCTGGCGGCCGGAGCCCGCGCACTGGTCGTCGTCGAACCGCTGGCGCACCTGTTCCCCGGCGAGCCGCTGGAGCGGCAGTCGGCAGACGGTGCGGGGCGGACCGTCGTGACCGTCGCCCCGGACCCGGACGCGGTCCGGGCGTTCGGCTCGGACCTGCACGACCGGGCCAACTGGGAACCGGCCTACCGGGCGGGCCTCGGCCAGGCGGCCGCCACCGCCGAACGACTGCGCGGGGTGTGGGCGCGAGGCTAAGGCCTGTCGGGCCGTTCCTGGTCGACGAGCACGCCGCCGGCCCGGGTGACGGCGTCCAGCGTCTCCGGGTCGAGGCCGCAGGAGCGCGAGAAGCGGGTGCCGCGGAGGCGATCGCCCAGCACGGTCCGCGAGAGGATCTCACCGCTGCGGAAGTCGCACACCCACAGCTCGCCCATCTTCGTCGCCACGAGGAGACGGTCGCCCCGCTCGGAGCACCACAGCGAACGGGTGCCGCCGGGCACCTTCAACACCCAGCGGGCCTCCAGCGAGGAGGACACCCGCATGCTCCACCCGAAGAGCCGGTCCTGGGCGGCCAGGGCCAGCAGCCTGGACGAGGCGCGGAAGGCGAAGGCGTCCACGAGGCCGTCGCCCGGGACCATGATCGGCAGTCCCTTGCTGTCGATCCTGGCCTCCTGGCCGGCGGCGTCCACGATCGCCACGGCCCGGCCGTCCAGCATGAGCAGAGCGTTGTCCCCGGACGCGCTGATGTACGTGCCGGCGGCCTCCCGGGAGTGTTCCTCCCCCTTGAGYGTGCGCCACTGGCCCTCGGCGTTCTCGTCGGCGACGGCGTAGCGCAGGGAGTCCTCGGTGTAGACCAGGGCGCTGATGCCGTGCCGGCCCGCCAGGAAGCTGATGATCCAGTGCCGTAGGGCCGGGAAGGGCACCTCCGCGACGAGACGGCCCGCGGCCGGCTCCGTCAGCCGCAGGCACTTGCCCGCGAAGTCCCACTCCACGAAGGCGTGCCGGCCCTTCCAGATCACCGGGGAGTGTTCCCCCGTGGCCGCCGTCCTGCCCGTCACCCGGCCCGTGCCGGCCTCCACCAGCAGTCCGCCGTCCGCGTCCCCGCACCACCAGGTCGTCGCGTCCCAGTGGTCGACGGCCGCGGGACCGCGGTCGCCGCCCGCCGCCAGCCGGCCGGGAGGGGAGTCCACCCGGCCGTCGGGCCAGTGGAGCACCTCCTTCCCGGAGGCGATGACCACCGCTCCGCTGGGGTGGAACAAGCCCCGGCGCGACCGGCCGTCATCGAGCAGGTTCCCGTCCCCGAGCCGGGCACCCGTGAGGTCGGCCCCGGACAGGTCCGCACCCTCCAGTTCCGCCCGGGAGAGATCGGCCCCGCGCAGGTCCGCGCCCGCCAGGGAAACCCCGACCCCCCACTTCCGGGGCGCGAACCCCGCCAGATCGAGCCCCGCCAACCGCGTGCGCTCCAGGCTGCCGCCGCACAGGACGAGCAGGTTCAGGCAGTTGCCCGCGAGGTTGCCCGCCTCCGCCTCCAGTCCGGCGGTCGAGCCGGCCAGGGCGAGCAGCCGTTCCCGGTGGTCCGGGCACTCCCGCACCATCGCGGACAGGAACTGGTACACCGCCTCGTCGCGCCCGAACGCCCCGAACGTGGCGCCCAGCGCCGCCACCGGTTCCGCCACGAACTCGCCGAGGGGCGGGAGCGTTCCGTCCTCCGCGCGCGCCGCGAAGTACCGGGACCACGTCCACTCGCGCGTCACGGCCTCCGTCGCCCCGGCCGCCGGGATCACCTTCATGAAGTCGCCGCTGAGCAGACCCAGTTCGGCCGCGAACTTCAGGGCCACCAGGAACTCCAGCAGCGACTTGTGCGACGGCCCGTAGTCACCCTCGGCGTTGCGCACCAGCATGCCCTGGTTGCGCATGTCCTGCTCCCAGTAGTCCAGGTCCTTGGCGCTCTGCACGGTGGACCCGAAGCAGGACCGCAACCGGTCCGGGAAGTCGCGGTAGTTGAGGGTGAGCCGATGCGTGGAGAGCATCTCCCAGGCGACCTCGCAGAGGAACAGCAGCTTGTCCCCGCGCGAGGTGAACGTGCGCTCCGCGCTGACGTCGCGGTCCATCTTGCGCTGCACGGCGTAGAGGTAGATCCGGGCCAGGTCGATCTCGGCCCCCTGCTCGATCTCCGGGAGCGCGTCGATCACCAGCTCCGACATGAGGGGGCGCCCCATCAGCTCGCGCACCTCGTCATGGGCCATCACCATGCGGACCTTGTCCTCGGACAGGTCGTGGCGGAGCATCCGCTCGATCTGCTCGTCGTCGAAGCGGACCAGCTCGACGATGTCGAAGTTCGGGCCGTCCTGGGGCACCTTGGATCCGAGCGCGGACGCGCTGACCTTCGCGCCGAAGAGGTTGCGCGCCTCCTGGGCGTTGCGGAAATGCTCCTGGCGGCTGCTGAGCAGCACCTTGGAGCCGGGGTCGACGGCGTTGGCCAGTTCCCAGAAGTTGGCGACGACCGTGTTGCGGTCGGCCCGCGCGGCCATCTCGTCGAAGCCGTCGAAGATGAGGAGCAGCCGTCCCATGCGGTTCAGGACGCGGAAGACGTCGTAGCTCCGCAGGTCGATCTTGTGCTTGTTGAAGAAGAACTCCGAGAGCAGCCCCTGCACCGTGGTCTGCTTGGCGTAGTCGCGCAGGGGGATCAGCAGCGGTATCCGGGGCCTCGGCACCCCCCGGCGTCTGGCGTCGCGCCAGCCGCGAGCCATCTCCCCGGCCAGGTGCAGGGCGAACCACGACTTGCCCATCCCGAACTCGCCGAGGACCGACAGGTGCCGCTTCGCGGGCTCCTGGAGCCAGCCCGCCACGTAGTCGTCGAGCCCGCCGTCGTGCCAGTGGTAGAGGCTGGTGTCCAGGGGCCGCCCGGTGGCCGGGTCGATCTCCTCCTTGCTGCAGGAGATGGGCACGTACCGGGTGTCGATGCCGCGCCGGCGCACCTCCTCCTCCACCCAGGCGATGTAGGGCTCGAAATTGGCTTCGAGGTCGACGAGTTCGTCGAAGGAGTAGCAGAACAGCACGTCCCCACTGTCCGCCGCCCGGCGGCGCGCGGCCTCGCTGACCCGGAGCCGGGCCAGCCCCCAGCCCTCCAGGGCCCCCTCGGCGGCGACCAGTTCGCCGACCAGCCGCATGTGGTGCGGCAGGAGTTCCCCCTCGACGCAGAGCACGACGGTCCGGTCGAAGCGCCCGGGGCGGCGCTGGGGGATGTCCACCAGCAGGGCCACGCACCCGCCGGCCGCCTCCCACGTGCGCCGGATCTCGTAGCCGACGGCGGTGAACCACTCGTGGACGTCGTCCATCAGGCGCTGCGCGGGCGAGAGTTCGGAGCGCCCCGGTTCGGTACGGGTGCGGTGGCTCTCCTCCTCGACCCGGGTCTGGCTCACCCGTTCCAGGAACACGTCGAGCTTCTGCTCCAGCCGTGCCTCGTGCGGTGCCCGGCTGCGGTCCACGAGGCCCTGGAACGCCGCTACGAACCCGTCGACGTGCTCCTCGAACCCGTGGCCGAGATGCCCGAACTCGGCCGTCTCCCGGTTGCGTTCCACGGCTTCCGCCGCCTCCGCGCGGAAGGCGGCCCAGTCGCCTTCCGAGAAGGAGCGCCGGAAGGACTCCAGGACGTAGGGGTTCCGGAAGAAGGCGAGCACGGACGCGGGGCGGCCGAGGCAGTACTCGATCAGCGCGTGCGCGTAGAGGCTGCCGAAGTCCTGGGGCGGCACCGCGGGGTTGAGCCGGACCGCCCGCAGGGCCCGCAGCACCGCCTCCCTGCGCAACGCGCCGTCCGCCAGCGGTTTGGACGCCAGCTTGCCCAGGATTCCCGCCGCCGTCGTGACGATCTCCATCGCTATCGCTCGCCCCCGAACTCCGTTGCCCGTCAGCCCCCTCGGGGAACCCTAGCGGCCCGAGACGCCCGGCAGCGGGTCAACGGCCTCACCCGGCGACCGGGTACATCAGGCCGCGCCGCCCCTCCGGCGAGGTCAGCCACTCCAGCTTCTCGGCCGTTTCGGTGCCCGGCAGCGGGGTGTGGAGCACGATCGCCAGGTCGGGGCGGGCGGGGACGCGCAGCTGGGTCGACTCCACGTGGAGCGTGCCGACGACGGGATGCTCCATGCGCTTGCGCAACAGGCCGCCCGGCCGGACGTCCCGCTCCTTCCACAACTCGGCGAACCGCGGACTCAGTTCCCGGACCTCCTCCACGACCGCCCGGAACCCCTCGTCCCGCGGATGCTCCGAGCAGGCGGTCCGGTACTGCGCCACCACCTCGCGGGCGACCTCCTCCCAGTGCCCCGAGCGGGCCCGGTAGATGGGGTCCGTGAAGAAGGCGATCAGGCAGTTCTGCACGATCTCGGGCCGCATCCCGAACACCAGGGCGGCGGCGTCGTTGTACATCACCGTGTTCCAGTACACGTCCATGATGTGCGCCGGGAACGGCATCCAGGCGTCGATCAGCCGCTTCAGGCCGTCGCACATGTCCCGGTCGCCGGGCTCGACTTCGAGGGCGGGCGGATTGAGCCCGGCCAGTACGTACAGGTGCCGGCGCTCGGCGCTGGTCAGCTTGAGGACCCGGCTCACCGAGTCCAGGACCTGCGAGGACACCGTGATGTCACGGCCCTGCTCCAGCCACTGGTACCAGGACACCCCGACCCCCGCCAGCACGGCGACCTCCTCCCGGCGCAGCCCCGGAGTGCGGCGGCGGGCCCCGCCGTCCGGCAGCCCGGCCTCCGCGGGCGAGATCCGCGCGCGCCGGTTCATCAGGAACGCGCGCAGTTCGGTCCGGCGGTGATCGTCGATCGGCGTGGCCACGGACATTCCCCCTGTCGACTGCCTGGTGGTGGCAACAACAGGATAAGTTCCCGCTCTTCACGGGCATTCCCGCGCGGCGAAGGTGGTGTCCATGACGATCGATACACAGACGGCGGTCAGCGGACCGCACACGGTGGCGCCCGAGGGCCACCGGCTCACCGGACGGGCCCGGCCCGTCCTCTTCGTGCTCTGCGCCGCCCAGTTCATGGTGGCGCTCGACTTCTCCGTCCTGAACGTGGCCCTGCCCGTCCTCGGCAAGGACCTGGGCCTGAGCCGCTCCGCCCTCCAATGGGCGGTCACCGCCTTCGCCCTGCCCTCCGGCGGCTTCCTGCTCCTCTTCGGCCGGATCGCCGACCTGTACGGGCGCAAAAGGCTCTTCCTGACCGGCCTGGCCCTCTTCGGCGGGGCCTCATTGCTCGCCACCCTCGCCTGGGACCCCGCCTCCTTCCTGACCGGACGCGCCCTCCAGGGGCTGGGCGCGGCGGTCGTCGTGCCGACCGGCATGTCCCTGCTGACCACGACCTTCCCCGAGGGCCCGCTGCGCGACAAGGCGCTCGGCATCTCCGGCACCCTGCTCTCCCTCGGCTTCACGGTCGGCATGGTGCTCGGCGGCGTCATGACGGACACCCTCGGCTGGCGCTCCACGATGGGCCTGCTCGCGGCGGCTGCCGTGGTCGTCCTCTGCCTCGCCCCCCGGCTGCTGCCCGAGTCCCGCACCCCCGAGCGGCCGCGGCTGGACGTGCCGGGCGCCGTCACCGTCACGGGCGGACTCCTCGCGCTGATCTACGGCCTGTCCACCGCCGCCGAGCRCGGCTTCGGCGGCACGGACGTCCTCGTCTCACTGGTGGCCGGGGTCCTGCTGCTCGCCGCGTTCGTGGTGGTGGAGTCGAAGGCGCCCGCGCCGCTGGTCTCGCTGCCGATGCTGAAGCGCGGCACCGTCGCCTGGGGCAACATCGGCGGACTGGTGACCTTCTCGATGATGTCGACGGTCGTGTTCGTCCTGACGCTGTACCTGCAGGAGACCCTGCGCCTGTCCTCGTTCCTGACGGGGCTGGTCTTCGGCGTCCAGGGCGTCGCCTCCGCCGTCGCCGGCTCGTACGCCCCCCGGCTGATCGGCCGTTTCGGTGCCCGGCGCACCCTGGTCGGCTCGCTGCTCGGCCAGGGCGTGTTCACCGCCGCCCTGCTGGCCGTGGGCACGGAGTCGGGTGCCCTGGTCGCCACCGTCGCCGTCTCGGTGGCGAGCATGTGCCACCTCGGCGCGATCATCTCCTACGGGGTCATCGTGACCAGTGGTGTGCCGGACGCGCAGCAGGGGCTGGCGACCGGCCTGGTCACCACCACCCAGCAGGTCGGTCTGACCATCGGCATCCCGCTGCTCGGCGTCCTGGCCACCACGCGGACCTCGCTCTTCGACGGGGTCCGGACGGTGCTGGCGCTCGACGCCGCCCTGGTGACGGTGGTGGCGCTGCTGGTCGCCGTCGGCCTCGGCCGACGCACGAGGTGACCGGGCTCCACCACCCCCGCGAGGGCCTCGACGGGGGCGGGGAGCGCCGTGTGCCGAACGGCATCGCCTGCTCACCCCGCCCCGGTCCATGAGGTCCTACGGGTGCGTACGGGTCATCCTCCGGGCTGGAGGACGCCGTTGACGGTGAGCCGGTAGGGGGCGGGGGACAGGACCGTCTCGGTCGGCTCGTAGTGGTCGACGATCGCCGCGACCGTCTCGGCCCTGGTGTCCAGCAGGCGGCGCAGTTGCTCCCGGCCCAGCGACGCGTGGTGGTCGGCGTCGAGGGGCACGTCGGCGGCCCAGGCCTGCTTGTGGTCCGCGGTGTAGGCCACGAGGCGGAGGCTGATCCCCGGGATCCTCTTGATCTGGTAGGCGCTGATGGTCTGCCAGCCGGTCAGGGTGGAGCCGTCGGAGACCAGGGTGGCGCCGGCCCTGAGGTTGTCGATCCACAGGCCCGGCCGGGTCACGCTGCTGTCGGTCACATAGCGGAAGGCCACCAGGACGGTCCGGCCGGAAAGGTCGGAGAGGTCGATCGTCCGGTGGGTCCAGCCGCCCGAATCGCCGTTGAATCCCGGTGCCAGCGCGGCGATGCCGGCGGCGGCGTCCGGGAACGCGGTGGTCATCCCGGCGCTCTGGCGGGAGGTGAAGGTGGCGCCCCCGTCGGTGGACACCTGCACGGCACCGATGTCGTAGCCGGGCTCGATGTCCCAGCGGGCGTCGAAGGAGAGCGTGGGATCGGCCGGGTCGACGGTGACCGACCGGACGATGCTGCGGTCCACGCTCACCTCGTCGCCCAGCGGGCCGGAGTAGAGGGAGGGGTCACCGGCGGCGTGGCCGTCCGGATCGACGCTCCACTCCACCGGGCGCGTCGGGTACACGGCCGGTGCGTCGAAGCCCAGGGAGCGCAGCTCGCCCGCCTTGAGGTACCCGCCCGCACGGTCGCGCAGGCGTACGTAGTCGGCGCCGTTCGAGGGCGCGCCGGGGCGGGAGTAGGCGAGCGGCGTGTCGAAGTTCACCGTCGAGTGGAGCGCCTTCGCCTGGAAGCGGCCGGCCCCGGAGTGTCCGGCCAGACGTGCGCCGCCGTCGAGGACGCCGGCCGGGCCTCACGGACGGGTCTTCAGGCCGTCCAGGGTGAGGTCGAGCAGGCGCTCCGCCCGCTGCCGCTGTTCGGGGCTCGCCGAGGTGAGGGCGATGCCTTCGAGGGCGGCGCCGATGTCGGCGGGGCCGATGTCCGAGCGGATCGTCCCGGCGGCCACGCACGCGTCCATGAGGGAGCCCAGGGCGGCGTGGATCATTTCGCGGCTGTGGCCGTACGGGCTGTCGCCCGTGGCGGCGATGGCGCGCAGGGCGTCGATCATGCCGTACTTGGCGGTCACGTAGTCGAGGAAGAGGCGTGTCCAGGCGCGCAGGGCGTCCAGCGGCGGCTCCGTCGCCAGCAGGGCGGGGGCCGCGTCGCACAGCCGGGCCACCTCGTTGCGGTAGACCGCCTCGACCAGTGCCTCGCGGGTGGGGAAGTTGCGGTACAGCGTGGCGCTGCCCACTCCTGCCTCTTTGGCGATGCGCTCCAGGTGGGCGTCGAGCCCCTCCGTCGCGAACACGCGCACCGCGGCCGTGAGGATCTTCTCCCGGTTGCGCCGTGCGTCGGCTCGCAACGGCCTCTGCGCTGCCTCGGTCATGAGCGCTCGCCATCCCCTCTCAGGCTCTCCGCCTTGCTAAGTGGGGGCGTGCCCACTTAGCCTGAAGTAAGTGGGGGCTCCCCCACTTCCACTGTAGGCCAACGCATCGGCCTGCGCGCACCCCTCACGGAAGGACCGGCCATGTCAGGCATCGAGGGCAAGGTCATCGCACTCACGGGCGCCAGCAGCGGCATCGGAGAGGCGACGGCGCTCCATCTCGCCGAAAGGGGGGCCCACCTGGTGCTCGGGGCCCGGCGGGAGGACCGGCTGAACGCGGTGGTGGACCGGATCACGGCGCGGGGCGGCTCGGCCGTCGGGGTCGTCGTCGACGTGTCGCGCCGTGCGGACCTCAAGCGGCTGACCGGCGTGGCGGCCGACCGCTTCGGCCGGCTCGACGTCCTGGTCTCCAACGCCGGCACCATGGCGGTCTCGCCGTTGGACGAGTTGTGCCAGGACGACTGGGACGCCATGGTCGCCACCCACATCACGGGCCTGCTGAACGGCATCGGGGCGGCGCTGCCCGTCTTCCGGAGGCAGCGCTCCGGTCAGTTCGTCAACGTCGCCTCCACCGCCGCCTACGTCGTCAAGGCTCCCCAGACCGTCTACGCGGCCACCAAGACGGCCGTGAAGGTCCTGACCGAAGGGCTGCGGCAGGAGGCCGGCCCCGATCTCCGCGTCACCCTCGTCTCGCCCGGCTTCACCCACACGGAGGGCGTGGGCAAGGGGGCGAGCCCCGAGGTGGCGGCGGCGATGACCCGGCAGCGGGACGAGATCGCCATGCCGCCCTCCGCCATCGCCTCCGCCATCGGTTACGCGATCGGGCAGCCCGACGGCATCGACGTCAGCGAGATCGTCGTCCGTCCCACGGCGCAGGCCTGACGGCCGCCGCGGAGCGGGGGCGCGCCACCCGGGAGGTCACCCGGGAGGTCACCCCGCGTTGACGCGGGCGCTGACCCACTCCAGGGAGGGCGGGATCTCACGCCGCCAGGTGTTGAAGTTGTGCCCGCCGTGGTCGAGGGTGATCGACGAGACGTGCGCGGGGGCCTTCACCTTCCGGATGAACTGCTGCGTCGGCTTGAGGTTCGGCTCGCCCTGCAGGGAGCTGGTGACCAGGAAGGAGGACTTGCCCTGCGGCAGGTGGTCCAGGCTCCACAGCAGGTCCGCCCGCTTCTCCTCCTCCTTGTTGCCGTGGAACAGGTCGCCCGAGTCCGCGTCGATCTCCGGCTTGTAGTCGGCCGACAGGCCGACCCCGGCCGCGTAGCGCTCGGGGTGCTCCAGAGCGATCTTCAGCGCGCAGTAACCACCCGTCGAGTCACCCATGATGGCCCAGCTCGACGGCACGTTCTTCACCCGGTACGTGCCCGACACGGCCTGCGGGAGGTCGGTGGCGAAGTAGGTCTCGCTCTGCGGCCCCCCGGGGACGTCCACGCACTGGGTGTTGCGGGTGGGGATCACCGACGGCCGCATCATCACGAGGACCATCGGCTGCGTCTTCTTGTGCTTGGCCAGCTTCCAGGCCGTCTTCGGGTAGTCGAGTCCCTTGATCAGGTTCTCCGACGTGCCCGGGAAACCGGTGAGGACCACGGTGGCGGGGAACGTTCTGTGCTCGTTGCCCTTCTGGAAGTACTCGGGCGGCAGGTACACGTAGGCCGATGTGGCGGTCTTGGACCGCTGCCCCTGGATCGTCACCTTCTCGATCACGCCGCCCACGCGCGGCGTGGCGCCGCCGGGCACGTCGACCGGCTGCCGGCCGAGGATCTTCACGCCCGTAGCGTCACCCTGCCCCGGGTCGAGCGCCGGCGGTGCCTGCGCGTGCCCGGCCAGCTCGGCCCATGAGCCGTAGATCAGGAAGCTCCGGTTGGCCGCCAGTCCGATCGAGGCCACGAGCAGCAGCTGGAGCACCACGACCAGCGCGATCCTGCCGAACACCTTGCGCGGGCCGCCCTTCGACAGCCGTGGCCACAGCCAGACGGTCAGGGCGAACAGCAGGAGCGTGCACAGCAGGGCCAGCACGAGGGGGGCACCACTCGTCAGCTTCATGGATCGGTGAGGCTTTCTGTCGGCTGTCGGTCAGGACCCGCGGGCCCGTCGGCCCGCGTCGGCGTGCCAACCAGGGAGAGGGCAGAGCGGAGCAAAAGGTTGCGGGCCTTGAGGTGATCTTCGAACACCCGCTCCCGGAACCCGGCGTAACGTGGGCGTGAACTCACTTGCGCACGACTTGTTATGGGAAGGAATCCATCCATGCAGGAGCATTTCGACGTCGTCGTCCTCGGGGCCGGCCCCGGCGGATACGTTGCCGCCATCCGTGCCGCCCAGCTGGGCCGCAGCGTCGCGGTCGTCGAGGAGAAGTACTGGGGCGGCGTCTGTCTGAACGTCGGCTGCATCCCCACCAAGGCGCTCCTGCGCAACGCCGAGCTGGCACACCTGTTCACCCACGAGGCCAAGACCTTCGGCATCAAGGTGGACGGCGAGGTGTCCTTCGACTACGGCGAGGCGTTCCGGCGCAGCCGCCGGGTCGCGGACGGCCGGGTCAAGGGCGTCCACTACCTGATGAAGAAGAACGGGATCACCGAGTTCGACGGCCGGGGCACTTTCCTCGACGACCGGACCCTGCGGGTCGCCGAGGCGGGCGGCACCACCCGGGAGATCTCCTTCGACGACTGCATCATCGCCACCGGCGCCACCCCGAAGCTGCTGCCCGGCACGCGGCGCAGCGACCGCGTGGTCTCGTACGAGGAGCAGATCCTCGCCGAGGACGTGCCCGGGTCCATCGTGATCGCGGGCGCCGGGGCCATCGGCATCGAGTTCGCGTACGTCCTGCACAACTACGGCGTGAAGGTCACCATCGTCGAGTTCCTGGACCGGATCGCCCCGCTGGAGGACGCGGACGTCTCCGCCGAACTGGCCAAGCAGTACCGCAAGCTGGGGATCGACGTCCTGACCTCGACCCGCGTCGAGTCGATCGACGAGTCGGGCCCGCAGGTCCGGGTCACCGTCACCGGCGCCGACGGCGCGACGAAGGTGCTGGAGGCCGACAAGGTGCTCCAGGCCATCGGCTTCGCGCCGAACGTTTCCGGCTACGGGCTGGAGGCCACCGGCGTACGGGTAACCGAGCGCGGCGCCATCGACGTCGACGGCCGCTGCCGCACCTCGGTGCCGCACATCTACGCCATCGGCGACGTCACCGCCAAGCTGATGCTCGCGCACACGGCCGAGGCCATGGGCGTCGTCGCAGCCGAGACCATCGCGGACGCGGAGACGATGGAGCTGGACTACCCGATGATCCCGCGGGCGACCTACTGCCAGCCGCAGATCGCGAGCTTCGGCTGGACCGAGGCGCAGGCGAAGGAGAAGGGCTTCGACGTCCGCGTCGCCAAGTTCCCCTTCACCGCCAACGGCAAGGCGCACGGCCTCGGTGACACGGCCGGCTTCGTGAAGCTGATCAGCGACGCCACGCACGGCGAGATCATCGGTGCCCACCTGATCGGCCCCGACGTCACCGAGCTCCTGCCGGAGCTGACGCTGGCGCAGCAGTGGGACCTGACGGTGCACGAGGTCGCGCGCAACGTCCACGCGCACCCGACCCTCGGCGAGGCCGTCAAGGAGGCCGTCCACGGACTGGCCGGCCACATGATCAACTTCTGAGTCCCGCCGCGGGGCGGGAACCCGGCGCCGCCTGGGCTCGATCCCGTGAACGGGAACGACCTCACGCGCACCGGGGAAATCCTCCCCGGCAGGGGATGCTCGACGGCTTGGGCCGGCCTCACGGACCGCTCCCTCACCGCACGGGGGCGGGCCGTGGAGCCGGAGCCCGAGCCGTACCGGGTCACCTACGCGCCGGAGACCGGCGACGCGTACGTGACCTCGGCGCCGCGGGTCACGGTCGGGACCGGGGCCCTGATGGCGGCGCGCCGACCGGACCGGCCGGCGCGCCGGGCGCGGTCAGAACGCCGAGTGGGTGAACCAGAGGTCGAGCAGGGCGGCGTCCCCGGTGCTCTCCACACCCGGCGCCGTGCGCGCGGTGCGGCCGTAGAGGACGAGCAGCAGATCGGCGGCCGGCGCGCTGACGGTCGCGTCGGCGGCTTCGCCCTCGGCACCGTCCCCCGCCCCGTCGGCGACGAGGCCGAATCCGTCGGGGCGCAGGCGGACCAGCCACGAGCCGTCCGTGTCGGTGCACCGGAAGCGGATCGTCCGGCCCGTTCCCCGCAGCTGGGCCACCCCGGGCGCGAACGGGGTGGCGTAGGGCAGGTTGACGAGGAACTCGTCCACGCCGTCCCGCGCGAGCGGGGCGTCGATGGAGGACGCGAGCCCCAGGGCGCGCTCCGCGTCGACGCGGTGGACCAGGGTCTCGAACAGCATCCGGCGGATCCAGAACCGGGCGTGGCCGTCGGCTCCCCAGACCCACATGGGTGCGTCGCGGTCGGTCGCGGCGAACACCTCGGCCGCCGCGGCGGCGCCGGCGGCCAGCCAGTCGGCGTAGTCCTCCTCGCGCTCGGGAAGGCGCAGGTCCACGTCACGGCTCGTCGGGCGTTCCTGCACCTTCTGGAGCAGCAGCGCGGAGAACCAGCGGTGCACGCCCCCGCAGTGCCGGACCAGATCGGCGAGGGTCCAGCCCGGACAGGTGGGTACGGGGGCCGTCAGGTCGGCGCCGCGGACCAGGTCCACGAACCGTGCGGTCTGCGCGGCGACGGCCGCCGCGTGATCGGGCTGCTCGGCTGTGCTCATCGGGTGGTGCCTTCCTGACCTGGGGGTTCGTCTCTTCCGGCACTCTTTCACAGGGCTCGGGAGGTGCGGGCACGGGGGGCGTCAGGGGTGTGCGGGCGTCAGCAGGCCCGTTCGTACTCGACCTGGTCGAGGGGGTTGCCGTCGCCGAAGTCGTGAGGGCGCGAGGCGCCGGTCTCGGTGAAGCCGCACTTGGCGTAGAAGCGGCGCGACTGCGGTGTCCCGCGCAGCGTCCACAGGTGCACCCGGGCGAATCCGTCCTCGCGCAGCCGGCTCAGGGTCGCGTCCATCAGGGCGGCGGCGATCCCGCTGCCCCAGCCGTCGGGGTGGCCGTAGACGGAGAAGATCTCGGCGAGGCCGGGCCGGTCGGGGGAGGCGGCGAAGAAGCTCAGGGCCAGCGGGCGGCCGTCGACCGCGGCGAGCAGGACCGTCTCGGAACCCCCGCCGACCCGCGCGTGCCACCGGTGTCGCCGGTCCTCCACCGCCCGTGCGGCGAAATCGGGGGCGAAGAAGGGCGCGTAGGCGGCCTCCCAGGCCGCGGCGTGGATCTCACCGAGCACGGCCCCGTCGGCCGGGCCCGCGCGACGAATTTCGATCATGCGGCGAGCCTACAGCGCAACGGGCCGGGCACGCCGGGGTGTTGAGGGCGTCACCTCACACGCTTCACCTCACCTCACACCACCTCACCGCACGCCCGGCTACGGCGCTTCGTGGAGCCGCGTCAGCAGGGCGATCAGCTGCCGCTGTTCGTGGGGGTCCAGGGGAGCCAGCAGCGCCGCGTTGGCCGTCCCGGCGAGCCGCGCGCAGCGGGCGAGGGTCGCCCCGCCCTCCGGGGTGAGCGTGACGGCGTTCTTGCGGCGGTCGGCCGGGTCGGGGGCGCGCAGGACGAGTCCGCCCTGCTGGAGGTGGTTGAGGAGGCCCACCATGTCCTTCGGGTCGACCGCCAGGAGGCGGCACAGGTCGGCCTGGGCGACGGGTCCGTACTCGGCGGTCGCGGCCAGGACCGCGTGGTGCATGAGGCCCAGCCCCTCGGCGGAGAGCGCGTCGGCGACCAGCCCGCGGCCGCGTGTCGCGACGCGGCCGACGAGCCAGGTCGGCAGGGACCGGATGTGTGCGAGGGGGGACGTCATGGGGCCAGCCTAACGAAAGTCGTTGGACATCCCCACGATTTCCCGCTTATCGTTGGGACATCCAATGAATCCGGATCGGGGAGGTCCTGTGCTGCGCATCCGTCACGAGGTCAACGGCGGACCCGAGGTACTGTTCGCCGAACACGTCGACCGGCCCGTCGCGGGCCCCGGTGAACTGCTGGTCCGGGCCGAAGCCGTCGGCGTGACGCTGCCCACCGTGCGCAAGGTCAGGGACGGCGACGGGCCCGTTTCCTTCGGCGGCGAGATCGCCGGAGAGGTCGTCGCCACCGGCCCGGGGGTGAGCGGCTTCGCCGTCGGGGACCGCGTCACCGGACTGTGCTTCGCCGACGCCTACGCCGAGTTCGCGGTGCTCGGGGCCGCACTGGCCTCCCGCGTCCCCGACGGCGTGAGCGCGGTGCAGGCCGTCGCGCTGGTGCGCAGCGGCCTCGTGGCCCGCGGCGCCCACGCGGCCGCCCGCGTCGAGCCCGGCGAGTCGGTCCTCGTCACCGCCGCGGCCGGTGCGGTGGGCGGCCTCGCCGTCCAGTACGCCAGGGCCGCCGGGGCCGGGCGCGTCGTCGCCGCCGTCAGCAGCGCCGACAAGGCCGATTTCGTCCGCGGCCTGGGCGCGGACCGGGTCGTCCTGTACGAGGACGCCGACTGGGGAGCCCCGTACGACGTGGTCCTCGACGGCGTCGGCGGCGACCTGCTCGGCCCCGCCGTCCGCGCCCTCGCCACCGGCGGCCGCATCGTGGCGTACGGCTCGGGCGGCGGCACGGTCGAGGCCTACGAGCTGCTCGTCCGCGGCGCCTCGATGATCGGCTTCCAGATGCGGGCGATCGCCTTCGGCAAGCCCGAACTGTACGAGCGCTGGCAGCGCGAACTCTGGGAACTGCACGCGGCGGGCACCCTGCGCCCCGCCGTCCACGAGGAGATCCCGCTCGCCGAGGCGGCCCGCGCCCACGCCGTCATCGAACAGCGCCGCAACCTCGGCAAGGTGGTCCTGGTCCCGTAGCGGCCGGACGGGCCGCCCGGCGCGGCCCTTCCGCTGCCCCCGTCCGCAGCCCCTCCGCGACCCGGCCGACTCGGCCGTCCGGGGGGACACGCCGCTGCCCCGGAGGCGGCGCGTGCCGCGCCTACGACGGCGGTCGCGGGCGGTGTGGAACGGTTCGAGCCGGTCACGCAGAGCAGCGATCGGAAGGACTTCCCATGTTCAGAACGGTGTTCATCGCCGGCGCGGCCGCGGCCCTCGCCGCCTCCGCCCTCACGCCGTCCGCCGGGGCCACCACCGCCGCCCCGGCCCCCGCACCCCCCGACAAGATCACCATCGACGTGGTCCAGGTCAACGGCTCCGGCTGCCGGCCCGGCAGCGCCACCGTCGCGGTCTCCCCCGACAACACCGCCTTCACGGTGGCCTACAGCGAGTACACGGCGCAGGTCGGCAAGGACACCAAGGCGACCGACTTCCGCAAGAACTGCCAGCTCGGCCTGAGCGTGAACGTTCCCCAGGGCTACACCTTCGCCATCACCCAGGCGGACTACCGGGGCTTCGCCAGCCTCGCGCCCGGTGCGAGCGGCGAGCAGAGGGCCAGCTACTACTTCCAGGGCATGTCCGAGACCGCCCGCCGCAGCCACACCCTGCGCGGCCACTACCAGGACAACTGGCAGGCCACCGACCAGGTCGCGATCGAGGCCCTCGTCTACCACCCGTGCGGGGCGAAGCGGAACCTCAACATCAACACCGAGCTGATCGCACAGGCCGGCACGTCCGACACGGCCAACACCACCAGCTTCCTGACGATGGACTCCACCGACGGCAGCATCAACACCAAGTACCACTTCGCCTGGAAGACCTGCCCGCAGCGCTGAGCCGCAGCCGATCKGGTGGCGGGGCGCAACAGGCACTGTCCGGCCGCGCGAGGGCGATGTCCGGCCACGTCTGCGCCGCGTCACGCCGGCTCCGCCGTCCCGCCCCACCCCGGGCTTACGATCTCGACGGACGGTCCCTCCCGTGACCGCTCCCACCCCGCATCCGTGGAGGTCAACCGTGTTCCGGACGGCCGCAGGACACCGCAGTCGGCGCAGCAGTCCCCGTATCCGCGCCACGGCCTGGCTCGCCGCCGCGGCGGGCGTGTTGCTCGCCGCGGGCTGCTCCTCCGGCGGCAGCGGCCCGGGAGAGGCGGCCGGAGGCGTCCCGGTCGTGGAGAAGGGCAAACTGACCACCTGCACCCATCTGCCCTATCCGCCGTTCCAGTTCGAGCAGAACGGCAAGGTCGTCGGCTTCGACGTGGCCCTGATCGACCTCGTCGCCCGGAACCTGAAGGTCGAACAGAAGATCCTCGACACCCCGTTCGAAAACTTCAAGACCGGGGCCTTCCTGAACTCCGGCCAGTGCGACCTCGCCGCGGCCGGCATGACGATCACCGACGAACGCAAGAAGAACGTGGACTTCTCCGTCCCCTACTTCGACGCGACCCAGGCCCTCCTCGCGACCAAGAAGAGCGGTGTCACCACGCTCGCCGAGCTCAAGGCCAAGGGCGGGAAACTGGGCGCGCAGGCGGAGACCACCGGGGAGAGCTACGCCAAGGCGCAGGGGTTCAACCCGGTCTCCTTCGAGAGCTCGGACGCGGTGCTGAACGGACTGCGCACCGGCCAGGTCGACGCGGTCGTGATCGACTACCCGGTCGTCCAGGGCTGGCTCAAGGACAAGGCGAACGCCGCCGAGTTCGTCCTGGGCCAGAACATCGAGACCGGCGAGAAGTACGGCTTCTCGGTGAAGAAGGGCAACGCCGCCCTCCTCGCCGCGATCGACAAGGCGATCACCACCGCCAAGGCCGACGGC
Organism: Streptomyces sp. M-16; assembly: GCF_052114405.1. Classification (NCBI taxonomy): domain Bacteria; kingdom Bacillati; phylum Actinomycetota; class Actinomycetes; order Kitasatosporales; family Streptomycetaceae; genus Streptomyces; species Streptomyces sp. M-16. Next base: position 52,859 of record NZ_JBFRER010000040.1, read on the forward strand.
ACCTACAAGAAGCTCTACGAGCAGTGGATCGGCCCCCTGCCCCAGGCCACGTCGTGACCTCTCGGCTGACCCGGCGCCAGCGGCGCCGGGTCTGGCAGTGGATCCAGTACGCGGTCTTCGTGGCCGTGCTGGTCCTGGTGGTCGTCCTCGCCGACTGGGACCGGCTGGCGAACCAGTTCGCGCAGCCCGGCCTGGCCGCCCGGCTCTTCCCGGACATCATCACCATCGCCCTGCGCAACACGGTGGTGTACACCTTCTCCGGATTCCTCTTCGGCCTCGTGCTCGGCCTGGTCGTGGCCATGATGAGGCTGTCCTCGGTGGCCCCCTACCGGTGGGTCGCCGGTGTCTACATCGAACTGTTCCGGGGTCTGCCCGCACTGCTCATCTTCATCTTCGTGGGCGTGGCGGTGCCGCTGGCCTTCCCCGGCGCCGAGATCCCCGGCGGCATCTACGGCAAGGTCGCGCTCGGCCTCGGGCTGGTGGCGGCCGCCTACATGGCGGAAACGATTCGGGCCGGCATCCAGGCCGTGCCCAAAGGGCAGATGGAGGCGGCCCGTTCGCTGGGCTTCTCGCACGCCCGCGCCATGGCCTCGGTGATCATCCCGCAGGCCTTCCGCATCGTGATCCCGCCGCTCACCAACGAACTGGTCCTGCTCTTCAAGGACTCCTCCCTGGTGCTCTTCCTCGGAGTGACGCTGGAGCAGCGGGAACTGACGAAATTCGGCCGGGACCTCGCCAGCGAGACCGCCAACTCCACCCCGATCCTGGTCGCGGGCCTGTGCTACCTCCTGGTGACCGTGCCGCTGAGCTTCGTGGTGCGCCGCCTGGAAGCCCGTGCCGACAAGGCCACGTGAGGAAGACATGCCACAGCAGACACCACCGGCGGACACGGCGCCGGCGGACCGCCCGGAGATCGAGATCCGTGACCTGCACAAGTCCTTCGGCGACAACCACGTCCTGCGCGGCATCGACCTGGACGTCGCCCCCGGCGAGGTCGTCTGTGTCATCGGCCCGTCCGGCTCCGGCAAGTCGACGCTGCTGCGCTGCGTGAACCTGCTGGAGGAACCGAGCCGGGGCACCGTCCACGTCGGCGGTACCGAACTCACCGACCCCGACGTCGACATCGACGCCGTCCGCCGCCGCATCGGGATGGTCTTCCAGCAGTTCAACCTCTTCCCGCACGTGAACGTCACCGGCAACCTCACGCTGCCGCAGCGGCGGGTGCTGGGCCGGGACAAGGCCCGGGCCGCCGAGGTCGCCCGGGAGAACCTGGAACGGGTCGGTCTCGCGGACAAGGCGGGCGCCTTCCCGGCCCAGCTGTCCGGCGGACAGCAGCAGCGCGTGGCGATCGCCCGGGCCCTGTCGATGGGGCCGGAGGTGATGCTGTTCGACGAGCCGACCTCGGCGCTCGACCCCGAACTCGTCGGCGAGGTCCTCTCGGTGATGCGGCTGCTCGCCGGCGAGGGCATGACCATGATGGTCGTCACCCACGAGATGAGCTTCGCCCGGGAGGTCGCGGACCGCGTCGTGTTCATGGACGGGGGAGTGATCGTCGAGCAGGGGCCGGCGGCGCAGGTGATCACGCGCCCGGAACACGAGCGGACCAGGAACTTCCTCGAACGCATCCTGGACCCCGCGGCGGCCGAGCCGCCCGTCGGCGACGGCGACGGCGACGGAGAAACCACCGCCACGTAGCGGGCCACGACCCCGGTCCGCTCCGGCCGCCCCCCGCCGCACGAGGGTCTTGTCATGGTGTGACGAGATGCCGTTGGGTGCGTTCGAGTGGGGCGGAGCGCGGCGCGCAACCGGGAGCACAGAAGTGATGAGTCCTCACGGTCGGTCATGACATTGGAGGTCCGATGGACACGCAGCCCACGTACGCACTGTCGTCGCGGACGCCGCGATGGGCGCTCGACCCCTACCGGTTCCCCGGGCTGGAGGGCCTCGACGTGGACGAGGCCCTCCCCGACGCCGTCGCCCCGCCGTCCGTCCGCTCCGCGGAAGCCCCGCAGCGCCCCGCCCGCTGAAGGGGCCCGCCGCCGCACTCCCGGGGAGGCGGTGCCGGCCGGGCCGTCGGGGTCCTCGTCACCGCCGGCCGGGGGCGGCGCCGCCGGGTCCGGTCAGGGCGGCGTCCGGGATCCACGAGCCGTGGATCATGGCGGGCACCCGGCGCGGCAGGTGGACCGTGGCCACCGTCGCCAGGGCCGGATCCCCGGCGTCCAGGACGAGCAGCCGTGAGGCGTCGGCGTTCAGGTCGCCGACCACCGTCAGGAGGTAACCGGCGTCCTCCTCGGTGGCGCCGGCCGCCGGGACGAACACGGCCTCGCTGGGGAGCTGTCCGGCGTCGAACGGCCGCAACAGGCGGGCGCCGGTGGCGCGGTCGTACTTCACGAGGGTGTGCCGGTCGACGCCCCGGTCGTCGGGGAAGGCGAGCGCGTACTGGTAGCGGTGCTCGCGCCCGGTGAACGCGTCGTTGATCGTCGGGAACTCGACCGTGAGGTCGTCGCTCTCCTCCTCCGCGGTCCGCCCGGTCGCCGGGTCCACGGTCCAGCGCCGGCTCCGGGAGCCGGAGGCGGGCTCGGCGCCGCGGTCGGGGGCGCCGACCCACCAGTTCCAGGAGCGCTGCCAGCCGTCGCGGCCCACGGACGGGCCTTCGATGACGATCCGCCCGCGGGCGTCCTCGTAGGCGTTGGCGAGGTGCATGGCGAAACCCTGGCCGATCTCGAACCAGCGGACGCGCCGGGCGCCGCCCGCCCCCCGGGGCAGGACGCCGATGCGCGACGGCTGCGCGTCGCTCCAGCCGTACGGGATGCCGGAACGCTCGGAGGGGTCGAAGGTGACGGAGCCCTCCAGGAAGACCACGTGGTGCTCGGTGAGGGCGAAGTCGTGTTTGAGGGCGGCGGTGGCGCCCGGCACCTCCTGGCTGTCCAGGACCTGCCCGTCGGCCGAGGCCACGTGGTGGATCAGGTACGGGGGGAAGGGCGAGGAGGAGAAGAAGTGGAGCTCGCCGGTGGCCGGGTCCTGCTTGGGGTGCGCGGTCATCGCGGAGGTGAGCCGGCCGGCGAAGTCGTACGCGCCGACGGTCTCCAGGTCCGGCGTGAGCTCGAAGGGGAGGTTGGCCTCGCACAGGGCCAGCAGGCGTCCGCCGTGCTCGATGACGTGGGTGCCGGYGGTGCTGGCGGTCAGGTCGGGTCCGTGCTCGGTCATGTAGGGGGCGCCGTCGAGGGCGGGGGTGTGGACCCAGCG